>NZ_JAEQCE010000012.1:0-87543 GCF_020738665.1 Microcoleus sp. PH2017_08_TRC_O_A | reverse complement strand
TAAAGGACAGACAAAAAAGGTACGTAGTTGCGCTTGAGCGCTCCGGAATTGCTAATCTAAAGCATAAAGGACAGACAAAAAAGGTACGTAGTTGCGCTTAAGCGCTCCGGCATTGCTGCTGCAACGATAGGAACGACTCAATGTGAAAAAATAAAACAAACCAGTCAGTGAATATATAGCCTTTTTCAAAAAGATGAGGTATAACTGACAGCTCGATAACCGCTTAGACTAAGAGGGCTGAAGCCCAACAACATACCTCATATGAGAGCTAGATCCGCTATAGCTGAATTTTCAAGTTATCCATTTTCCTAACCCTGATTAAGTAATGCTCAGCGCTATTTATAAGATTAGGAAAGAGCGCTGAAGCGCAACTACGTACCTTAGCCCAAGGGGGAAATTACCTTAAACTAACGAAAACAAAATTACCATTTCTCTGCCCGAATCCATACTGTATTTGAATCTATTTAGCAGCAACCATCAGCTACTAAATTTAATCAAGTGCCTTCATTGCTTGGACAAATTGCCGCGAGATAAAAGGCAAAATCTCTTCATTCTTGCTATTCTCTTTCCCCTCGGTAAAGACAACTAACAAATACGGCCGCAAACCAGGTATTTCAATATAAGCAGCATCATGACGAACTTGACTTGTCAACCCCGCTTTTGACCACAATTTTGTATTTTCTGGCAATCCGCCACCTAAAAAACCTGTAACTTGATTTTCGGGATCTGCTTCTAATGCTGCTGGTTCTAAACTGCGTTTCATCAAACCCATCATGTCTTGCGATGCTTGTGCAGAAACAGCTACGCCACCGATGATAGTATGCAGCAAACGCGCCGCTGCATTTGTAGTCAGCATATTCCTATTTTCCATTAATTCTCCCAGAAATGCTCGCTCGCGACCGTAGGGGCCGTCGCACCAGGTTTTTTGATTGGCGTTAATGTTTTGTAATTCCGGCCAATCTAATGATTGAAAGTAACGGTTGATGAGGTTTCGCTGCTGTTTCCAAGTTTCAAAGGGGCCTGGTGATAATTCGGGGCCGCTGGTGGTGCCGGTGAGGGCGTCTACTACTAAGCTGGTGGCGTCGTTGCTGGAGTCAACTATCATATCTCGGACGGCGCGTTCTAATTCTGGCGATGTTTGAATCATGCCTTTTTGTGTCCATTCCCAGATGGCAACAAGGTAGAATAGTTTGACGATGCTGGCGGGATAAATTCGTTCGGAAGCCCTGGCGCTAAAACCTCGCGGTTGATATTTCCAAAATTCTTGTGGACTTAGGGCGCCACCTGTGTTGACTCGCACTGGCGGATCGTAGACTATCCAGGTTACTGCTGTACGATCGCCCTTCAATCCAGTAAATTCTGCCTGGACTGCATCTATAATGCTACTGCCGAGGGTTTCTAATTGTTCGTCTTTGTGGAAAAATGTCATGGTTAATGGTTGACTGCTGACGATTAACGGCGGTTGGCGGTTGGCTAATGGCAATAAATCGTTAAGTGCGAACAATTAATAGCAAATAATTAGCAATTAGCAATGGTCAATTATCAATTATCTGATGGTGTGGAGTATCGGGCGCGATCGCACATAAATATTTACGATTCCCCAAAGTGCGATCGATTGGCCACTCAAGCGGCGCAGGGGCGACATTTGCTTTTTTTTGACCCCCCCCAGCCAGGGCGGGCACGGGGGCACCGCTACAAGGGGGGGAGAGATGGCATAGATTCCCTTGTGCAGGGGGATACAACGGCTGTGATGGTGCGGCTGTGCGAAGACGATTATCCGGGATGGCTGGATCTTCGAGATATTGAGTTGCTCGAAGTCACAGAAACAGTGTATCATCCTCTGGTGCTTTCTGAGACCCAAATTAGGGATAAATTGTCGATCGCAATTACTTTTACTCGCGAGGCGATGCACCAATCCAATTATTACCTTTGGGGCGGTACAGTCGGGCCAAATTATGATTGTTCGGGATTGATGCAAGCTGCTTTTGTGGCTGCGGGAATCTGGTTGCCGAGGGATGCTTACCAGCAAGAAGCTTTTACTACATCTATTATTAGTGTTAGCGATGTAGATCCGGGAGATTTAGTATTTTTTGGTACGCCGGAAAAAGCCACTCATGTAGGATTGTATATCGGAGAAAATCGCTACATTCACAGTTCTGGAAAAACTCAAGGTCGCGATGGTATTGGTATCGATGTTTTGTCGGATGATGGGGATGCAGTCAGTCGGGCTTATTACCAGCAATTGCGCGGATATGGTAAAGTTGTGGCAAGTTATCAACCTAGTTAGTAGTTGACAGTTGACAGTTGACAGTTGACAGTTGACTGCTGACTAATGACAGTTGACTGCTGACTAATGACTAATGACTGCTGACTGCTGACTAATGACTAATGACAACTGATGTTATCTAACAAAACAATGGACGCTGCATTATTTTTGGAAAAATTGGCTGAACAGCAGGCTGCAACTGAGGTGGCGATCGACGTTTCGGTCGTGGTGCCAGTGTATAATGAGGTGGAAAGTTTGCCTCATCTGATTGAGGCGATCGCCTCTGCGATTCAACCATCTGGACTTAGCTATCAAATTATCTGTGTAGATGACGGTTCGTCGGACAATTCTGCTGACCTTCTCAAGCAGCTAGCCGGTAGTCGCGATGACCTTTGTGCTGTGCTTTTGCGCCGCAATTACGGGCAAACTGCTGCCATGTCCGCTGGCTTCGATCGCGCGACAGGCCGTGCTATTGTTACCCTAGACGGCGATTTGCAAAATGACCCTGCTGATATTCCGATGTTGCTGGACAAGTTAAATGAAGGCTACGATTTAGTTAGCGGTTGGCGCAAAAATAGGCAAGACAATACTATCAGCCGCCTGATTCCTTCTAAAATTGCTAACTGGTTAATTGGTCGCGTTACGGGCGTAACTTTGCACGACTACGGTTGTTCTTTGAAAGCTTATAAATCTGAGTTAGTTGCAGACTTAAATCTCTACGGGGAGTTGCACAGATTTTTGCCGGCTTTGGCGTTTATTGAAGGCGCGAGAATTGCAGAGATTCCGGTGCGACATCACGCGCGCCGTTTCGGTCAAAGCAAGTACGGGATTTGGCGGACTTTTCGAGTATTGATGGATTTGTTGACTATTTCTTTTATGAAGAAGTTCCTGACTCGACCGATGCACGTTTTTGGACTTTTGGGAATGAGTTCGATGGCATTGGGAACAGTTTTAGGGATTTATTTGACAGTCCTCAAATTGGGTTTCGGTCAAATTATTGGCAATCGTCCTTTGCTGATTTTGGCTGTGGTGTTGTTGTTGACTGGCGTGCAGTTATTTTGTTTTGGTTTGTTGGCGGAAGTCATGATGCGGACTTATCACGAGTCTCAGGGAAAACCGATTTATAGAGTCCGTGAGGTGTTTGGTTCTAAATAAGACATTGATTTGTATTGAATAAAATTTAGTCCTGTAAACAGGTTTGTAGTGAGGACTTTAGTACGCAAAAATCAAAGGACTGAAGTCCTCACTACAAACCGCAATCAACAGGTTTGTAGTGAGGACTTTAGTCCGCAAAAATCAAAGGACTGAAGTCCTCACTACAAACCAATTTTATTGTAGTCGATCGCCCGGACAAGGTATTATATTTAACTCATGACTTTTTGAGCTTGTCGGAGAGATTGAATAGTTGCGATCGCGTGTTGAGACACTGCATCTATTTCAGCAGCAGTATTGAACCGACCAATCCCGAACCGAATTGAGGCGTAGGCTAATTTGTCCGATCGCCCGATCGCTGCTAAAACATGAGAAGGAGATATTTTCGCCGAAGTACAAGCAGAACCAGAAGACACCGCCGCCGCCGGTTGCAAACCCAACAGCAGTGCTTGACCGTCAACACCGCCTACACTAATATTAAGATTCCCCGGCAATCTCTTCGTCGCGTGACCGTTCATCACAACATCACCCAATCCACTCAAATTGTCCCACAAATGCTGCCGCAAATTTACAACTCGTGCTGTTTCCACCTCCATTTCCGAAATTGCTAACTCTACTGCTTTAGCAAATCCGACTATTTGCGGTGGGTAGAGAGTACCCGATCGCATTCCCCTTTCGTGGCCTCCTCCGTGCATTTGTAGGGCTAGTTGGACTCTCGGCTTGTTGCGTCGCACGTAGAGGGCGCCGATGCCTTTTGGCCCGTAGATTTTGTGCGCCGTCAAAGACATCAGATCGATGTTCATTTCCTCTACGTCGAGGGGGATTTTGCCGATCGCCTGCGCCGCATCCGTGTGAAACAAAATGTCATTTCCGCGACAAATTGCTGCTATTTCGGCGATCGGCTGAATCACACCAATTTCGTTATTAGCCGTCATCACGGAAACTAAAATTGTCTCGGCCTTAATCGCTTTAATCAAATCTCCAATATCAATTAGTCCGTCGCTTTTCACAGGTAAAACCGTAATGCTAAACCCCAATTTTTCCAAATATTTACAGGGATCAAGAATGGCATTATGTTCAGTTTGTACTGTGATAATGTGCTTTCCTTTACTGAAATAGGCTTCAGCGACGCCTTTAATCGCTAAATTATTTGCTTCCGTTGCACCGCTGGTAAAAACAATTTCTTCGGGAGAGGCATTGATCGCTTCTGCTATGATTTGTCGTGACTGTTTTACCGCTGCTTCTGCTTCCCAGCCGTAGACGTGGTTGATGCTGGCTGCGTTGCCGAATTGTTCGGTAAAATACGGCAGCATCGCATCAACTACTCGTTTGTCTACAGGGGTTGTGGCGTGGTTGTCGAGGTAGATAGGACGTGCGGACATAGTTTGGTTTTGGTTAAAAAGGTGTTAGGTTTATTGTAGACGAGCCCTTTGTTCTACCACAAAACTTTATATTTAACAAATATTTGTGAAGATTTATGCGACCTGACATTCAGGGATTAGAAATTACTGTCGGTGAGCTCAAGCACCTCAGCGGCGCGGGGCCCGATCGCGTATACCGGCCTGCGACTGCTACTAAATTTGCCCGCGAAGCTTTAAAAACAGTCAGTTTAATTGTTTTGGTTCTAATTAGCTGTTGGCTGCTGGTATTGATATTTCCTAGGGCTTATTTGTTGTGGTTGGCCCTGCACTTGGGTGCGATCGCCGGTTTGATCTTGGAAGATGCCTGGAAAATTTGGTGCAGCCGGAACCAAGATTTAATCCATCTTTTTGATGATGTCGATCGCTATAATGGTATAATCAAAGCGATCGAAATTAATGACCGACTCGAAGATGCTGGCAATCCGAACGTCAAAATAGGCGATCGCGCAAAAGTTATTAAAGCCTTGCAGCTCATCAGAGAGGATTTAGTTCGAGCTTTGAAAACCGAGAGGATTCTCAGGGAAAACAAAAAATTTGTCGATACTAACTCAGAACTGTTTGCCAATAATTTAAAAACTTTGAATGCCCTGCAAATTAGCGATCGATCGAGCCAGCCGGGGCGATTGCTCAACGAAGCTTTGCAGCTAGCTGTGGGAGTTCAAGCAGAAATGAAAAAGCTACAAGATCGAAATGCTGCCAATTCAGTTGACAGTTGACAGTTGACAATTGACAGTTGACAGCGACCTCTACCTAGAAGGAAGAGGATTGGAGTAATGAATCGTCTGATTTTAATTTCTAGGCCAAAGGGTTCCGGCTTTCAACCAATTATTTCTGGTAAAAAAACGCTGCCACCGCCAATTAGTAAGGCTCTCGACACCCCGGGCGCCTCCCTTAATAAGGCGGGAAAAGAGTATTTTTAACTTAAAGTTCCCCTTAAGAATGGGGATGCGAGGGGTATATGGACTCTGCTATAAACGAGAGAGACAAAGGTTTTATACCAATTTTTTATGAGGCTGCTCCCGAATTCCGATCACCCTGGCACCCCCCTTGATAAGGGGAGTAGGGGGTGGGACAAGATTCCGATCAAAGTCCCCCTTCTTAAGGGGGATTTAGGGGGATCGAAATATGTGCAACTTCACATTAAATTGGTTTTAGACTTAAGTTGACACCCATGGTGCATAGTATTATTTGGTAGCAACGCGCACCTCACTGAAGCGAGCGAACTCAAACACATTTTTAAATTTATGATTTATGAGAATTGTTAAGAAAAATCATAATTGTAAATTTTTACCTGTTAGGTAACAGGTAAGGATATCTTGGAAAGGTGACGTTAACAACCAGGTCAGTATGTCTTCTACCAAACCAAAGATTATAGTTCTCGATGACGATCCCACAGGTTCTCAAACCGTGCACAGTTGCTTGCTGCTGACACGTTGGGACGAAGAAACCCTGCGTTTGGGACTGCGGGACAAGTCCCCGATTTTTTTTATACTGACAAATACTCGATCGCTAACTCCCGAAACAGCAGCCTCAGTCACCCGCGAAGTGTGCCAAAATCTCAAAAGGGCGATCGCGATCGAAGAAATCGAAGACTTCCTAATCGTTAGCCGTTCCGATTCTACCCTGCGCGGTCACTATCCGATCGAAACCGATGTAATCGCCGAAGAACTCGGCCCCTTCGACGCTCATTTTCTAATTCCCGCTTTTTTTGAAGGAGGCAGAATTACCCGCAACAGCGTGCACTACCTCATGGTTAACAGCGTCGAAACCCCCGTGCACGAAACCGAATTTGCTAAAGATTCAGTCTTCGGCTACCATCACAGTTACCTGCCCGACTACGTAGAAGAAAAAACCCAAGGTCGCATCCACGCTGATACAGTCGATCGCATTTTACTCGCAGACATCCGCTACGGAAGTTTAGATAGATTGATGGAGATGACAGACAACCAATGTGCAGTTGTTGACGGCGAAAGCCAAGGCGATTTAAACACATTTGCCAAACACATTCTTGATGCAGCCAGTCAAGGCAAAAAGTTTTTATTCCGCAGCGCGGCGAGTATTTTAACATCCTTAGCTGACCTCGGCAACCAGCCCGTAGCAGCCGACGAAATGGCAGAATACGTGAAAGACGGCAAACCGGGTGCAGTAATAGTTGGTTCCCACGTTAAGAAAACGACAGATCAATTGGAACGCTTGTTAGAAGAACCCAATACAGTTAGCATTGAAATAGATGTATCTCACTTAGTAGAAGATTCGCCAGAGTCTCGCGCTCAAATCCTCAATGAAATCCTCGAAAAAGTTCGCACTGCTCATGCAGATAGCAAAACGCCTGTAATTTATACCAGCCGCCAGGAACTAGAATTTGAAAATGCTGAAGTCCGGTTAAAATTTGGTGCTGCTGTTTCTGCTTTGTTGATGGATGTCGTGCGGGGACTGCCTGCTGACATCGGTTTTTTAATTAGCAAGGGCGGGATTACTTCTAATGATGTGTTGAGTACAGGTTTGTCGCTGAAAAGTATCAGGCAAATCGGTCAAATTATTCCAGGTTGTTCTGTTGTAAAAACCGAGCCAAATCATCCTCTATTTCCCGATTTACCAGTCGTTTTGTTTCCTGGAAATGTCGGTGACAGTAATGCTTTGGCTACGGCTTACAAGCGACTCAGCAAGCATTCTAGCTAGTTGAATCGCTGGCTTAACGAAGATGAATTGAGTTCTATTCAGGGAACACACATTGATATCAACCTAAGCCTAAAACAGTTGAAATATTTCGTTGTCTGCTCGTTACTAGGCTGTGCCTGGTAACACAGATCCGGAGGAAGAGCCTCCTTAATCCTGTGCCGAGGCAGAGCAAGAGTGATATCATGTCCGGTCGATTGACTGCAATAAGTAAGGTTCGTAGTGCGGACTTCAGTCCGCTCTTATGCCGCGGACTGAAGTCCGCACTACGAACCGTTTTTGTTATGGTAATCGACGGGACATAATATGAGATAGGTTCCTTTCGCTGTGCCTGGGAACCAGTTAAATAATCTCTAAAAAATCTCTGGCTGATTGTATCGTTGCTAAAACCGCTCTAATGTGCTATGGTAAAAGGTCTACTATTAAATAAAAGCGATCGCCAGCTCGACAAATTCCCCCTCGGCAACGCCTCTGGAAAAAATCAAATTTAGAAAAAAAAATCAGGTAGCCCTCTACATATAGAGCCAACAGCGCCATAGCTACTGCTATCAGTAGCGTTTCCAGCTTGTATCGACCTAAATGTAAAAATTTTATAAAAATGTTCGCATAGTAATTTTTAGCTGAAAGGATTAGCATATAAGGGTGACAGAACATTATCATCCACTAAACTCATTAAAAGGCGGCCATTGGTTCAAGCTGATCTGTGGGGCGAGCTTTCAACACCTGCCGGCGGTTCGGAATCTCACATTGGCTTACACCTTGGCAGGTGCTGACTGCATCGATGTCGCGGCAGATCCCGCCGCCGTCGCAGCAGCGAAAGAAGCCCTACAAGTTGCCAGCGAATTACAGCTAAGAACTCAAAACCGCAGGTTTGGCGGCAAAGGGTTGCCCTGGCTGATGGTGAGTTTAAACGATGGAGAAGACCCGCATTTTCGCAAGGCCGAATTCAACCCAGCCGATTGTCCGGCGGACTGCTGGCGGCCCTGCGAAAAAATATGTCCAGCCTCCGCAATAGTTTTTCAGAGTGCTGGTAGTGGTTTTTCCGGGGTGATAGACCAGCAGTGCTATGGCTGCGGTCGCTGTCTGCCTGTTTGCCCGAGCCAATTAATTTACACTCGTTCTTACGTGTCTGCTCCCGCCGCGATCGCACCTTTAATCTTGCAATCCGGTGCGGATGCCCTAGAAATCCACACGCAAGTAGGCAGAGAGGCAGATTTTGCGAGACTTTGGTCGAGCATAGATCCCTGGGTAGATCAACTTAAAGTAATAGCAATTAGTTGCCCCGATGGAGACGGTTTGATTGATTATTTGCGGACACTCTATCAAATAATTTCCCCCCTGCCTTGTCCCCTAATTTGGCAAACCGATGGTAGGCCGATGAGTGGAGATATTGGAATAGGAACTACTAGAGCAGCGGTCAAACTCGGTCAAAAAGTTTTGGCTGCCCAGTTGCCGGGATACGTGCAACTTGCAGGCGGCACTAACGATCGCACTGTCAGCAAACTCAGAGCTTCTGGACTGATGAAGGATGGCGGGAAAAATTTGTCGGTTCCCCCTGTCCAATACATTGCAGGTGTAGCTTACGGCAGCTATGCCAGGGTTTTGCTATCGCCAATTTTAGAACAATTAGAAACAATGCAAACCGATCGAGCTTATGCCGTTGGGGTAGCACCCGCTTGCAGTGCAGGCGAAGTTCAAACACCTCGGTTGACTCAGCTCGAAGCCGTCCCAGAACTTCTCTCGGAGGCGGTGAGTTTAGCTCGTTCTCTAGTTTCCCAGATCAAAAGTCAGTTGACAGTTGACAGTTGACAGTTGACAGTTGTCAGTTGTTAGTTGTTAGTTGTTAGTTGTTAGTTGACAGTTGTCAGTTGTTAGTTTTTAGTTGTTAGTTGTTAGTTGTCAGTTGTTAGTTGTTAATCAAAAAAACTGAAAACTGATAGCTAACAACTGTAGTTTGCGATTTCGCGATCGCACTTGCGACCTCAGAAACCCGGTTTCTTACTATATTTCTCGTTCCTGTTCGCAAAACTCGTAGAAACCGGGTTTATAACCCCACGCGTAATCCACGAACTGTCAACTGTCAACTGTCAACTGTCAACTGTCCACTGTCAACTGTCCACAGTCAACTGACAACTGTCCACTGTCCACTGTCCACTGAACCGAACACACCGAGGCGAATGCAGATTACAGACGACCTCAGCAGACTATTAGACATCGTGCCAGATGAGATCCGGCAGCCCTTAGAGCAGCACCCGCAGCGCAACAATCTCATTGAGGTTGTGATGGATTTGGGCCGTCTACCAGAAGCTCGTTTTCCATCCTTGGCCGAACCTCTTTCCCAAACACCAGTTTCCAAAGCAGACCTCAGCTATTGTATCGATCGAGTCGGCAGCTTCGGCGGCGACAATCGAGCCGGTATCGAGCAAACCCTGCACCGAATTAGCGCCCTTCGCAACCGCAGCGGCGAGATTATCGGCTTGACTTTGAGGGTGGGCCGCGCTGTGTTCGGGACGATCGGCATTATCCGCGATTTAGTGGAAACCGGTCAATCAATTTTGATGCTCGGCCGCCCCGGAGTTGGCAAAACTACGGCTTTGCGGGAAATCGCCCGCGTCCTCGCCGATGACTTGGAAAAACGGGTGGTAATCATCGACACCTCCAACGAAATTGCTGGAGATGGAGATATCCCGCATCCGGCGATCGGCAGAGCTCGCAGAATGCAAGTTTCGCGTCCCGAACTCCAGCACCAAGTCATGATCGAAGCAGTGGAAAACCATATGCCGGAAGTGATCGTGATTGACGAAATCGGCACGGAATTAGAAGCTTTGGCCGCTCGGACGATCGCGGAAAGGGGCGTGCAATTGGTCGGTACCGCCCACGGGAACCGGATCGAAAACTTGATGAAAAATCCGACTCTGGCCGACTTAATCGGGGGCATCCAAGCGGTGACGCTGGGAGATGACGAGGCCCGGCGCCGCGGTTCTCAAAAGACAGTTTTGGAACGCAAATCACCGCCAACTTTTGAAATTGCGATCGAAATGCTCGAACGCCAGCGCTGGGTAATCCACGAACGAGTCTCAGATTCGATCGACAGCCTGCTGCGGGGACGCGAACCGAACCAGCAAATCAGAAGCGTCAGCGACAGCGGGGAAGTAATTATCGAGCGCGAGTCAGCATCTCCCCCCGTCCGGTTTCCTGGGATGCCAGCTTCCGGTCAAGGCCCCGGTGCGGTATCAGCAATGCGGCCAGTCACGCCGATTTCTGGGTGGCGGAGTGCCGGCAAAATGGTGCCGATGCCCCCTCAAGGCGAGAAATTCGCTGCTGCTGCTAACAGCGCGCCGGTAGTTCCTGAGACTCGGTATTTCGAGCAACTCCTCGAAGAATCCCTGTCCGTGGAACCTGTACCGCAGCAGCGGGGTCGTTATTCCCAGAATGTCGGCCCTAACGGCGAAGATTTGCCCCTCCACGTTTATCCTTACGGCATAGCTCGCCACCAGCTCGAACAGGTGATTTCCACCCTGAACCTGCCGGTGCAGTTGACGAAGGATATTGAAAGTGCTGACGTGGTGTTGGCTTTGCGATCGAACGTGCGGAACCAGTCAAAATTGAGGCACTTGGCCAAAACTCGCCAAGTTCCCTTGCACACAATCAAAGCTGGGACTATTCCCCACGTAGCGAGAGCTTTGCGGCGCCTGTTGGACATGGACGACCCGGGCACCCCGGAAGTGGCAGACCTCGCCTTATTCGCCCGCAGCGGTACTTCTGACGAGCTCGAAGCTCTCGAAGAAACCCGCTTGGCAGTCGAGCAAATTGTCATTCCCAAGGGACAGCCGGTGGAACTTCTACCCCGTTCTCCCAATGTCCGCAAAATGCAGCACGAACTTGTGGAACACTATCACCTGAAATCCCACAGTTTTGGGGAAGAACCCAACCGCCGCCTGCGGATTTTTCCAGCGTGAACAGCCCTATATCTAGAATCGGCATCATGTAGGGTGCGCGGGGCGCACCTTACCCCTTGAAGGCAGCAAGTAGAAGGCAAACGGCCGAATTTTTTTCATGCTGCTGTCTGTTTTCTACCTGCTGCCTTCGATCTCAAGCGGGCTCAATTAACCATGATTCTGGTAGCGTGGTACACTGCGTAGACCAGAATCTTCTGGTATATCGACCGCACGTGATATTATTTCCGTTGCTGTGATTTTTGTGTGTGAGTGCGATCGGGCTAATTCCCAATTTCCAACCCCCAATTCCCAACCCTCAATGATGACTAATGACTACTGACTAATTCCCAATTTCCAACCCCCAATTTCCAATTCCCAATGATGACTAATGACTGATGACTAATGACTACTGACTAATTCCCAACCCCCTATAATAACAGATTATAAATAAACATAAAGCGGTTATCAAAAAAATGAGGTATGCCCGATGCCCGATGCCCTATGCCCTATGCCCGATGCCCGATGCCCTATGCCCTATGCCCGATGCCCTATGCCCGATGCCCGATGCCCTATGCCCGATGCCCGATGCCCTATGCCCTATGCCCTATGCCCGATGCCCTATGCCCGATGCCCTATGCCCGATGCCCTATGCCCGATGCCCGATGCCCGATGCCCGATAGTACCTCATCTTTCTGAGAAAGGCTATATTTACCAGAGTTGACATGAATGATGCAGAAATTCAGCTATTTATTGAATTAATTGCCGCTCACACGGGTTTACAAATTCGCCCGCAAGATCGATCGGGTTTGTCTCGAAAAATTTTGACTCGAATGAAAGCTTTAAAAATAGCATTTCCCGACAAATATTATCAAATCTTAGCCGCTTCGAGTCCGGAAAGTCAAAATGAATGGCAGGAACTAACCTTGCTGCTGACAACCAACGAAAGTTATTTCATGCGGGACAAAGGACAGTTTTCGCTCCTAGAAAAAGTGATTTTGCCGGAATTAATCGCACGCAAAATAAAATTGCACGAGACATTGGGAATTAAGCCAAGACTGCGAATCTGGAGTGCTGGCTGCTCGACTGGTGAAGAACCTTATTCTTTACTTATTATTTTAAAACAACTAATTCCTGATTGGGACAAATGGAAAATTTTAATTTTAGGTACTGATATCAATCAAGCAGCAATAGAAAAAGCCCAGCGAGGAATTTATAGCCCTTGGTCTTTTCGCTTAGTTGACCGGGAACTGCAAAATCGATATTTCTCTCAGCGGAAAACCGATTGGGAAATAGACCAGAACTTGCGCCAATTTGTCAGCTTTAGATCTGTAAATTTAGTGACAGATAATTTTCCTAATATTTACACAGATCTTCATAACATGGATTTGATATTATGCCGAAATGTTTTTGTTTATTTTGAAGCTCAGTATATTTCACAGGTATTGAAAAAGTTTGCCAAAACGCTAAGACCTGGAGGATATTTAATGACTGGTCACGCTGAAATTCACAGTCACGTGATGAACGATTTTCAACCAAAGAGTTTCCCGGAGTCGGTTGTTTATCAAGCCAAGAATGTCCTAGAGGAGGAACCAGGTAAAAAAAAGTCTTTGATTGTACCAGAATCTAAAACAAAATCGGCGTTTGGGGAATCGGGAAATAAATTGGAATTGGGCGACCATAGCGGTCAGTTGCTACCGAGGAAAGGGGAAACGGTGCCAGCTAGTTTTGCTAACGGCAATTTTGGGGATGTCGGGTCGCTGTCGCTGTTAACAGCAGGTACCGGGCTGGGAAAGATGCTGCGAAGTCGCTATTTAGAGGGCGATCTGGCGAACAAGAAGATATCTAGTTTATCCCCAAAAATTGCAGCCGAAAAAGCTGATAGCAAAACGCCTCAGATGCTTATATTAGAGGCAAAAGCTTGTTTAAAAAATAAAGCTTATTTTGAGGCAATTGATAAAGCAAAACAGGCGCTCCACCTGCAATCTCAAAATTTTGAAGCTGATTATTTGCTCGCTCAAATTTATGCAAATTTAGGCCAGTATTCTCAGGCGGTAGAATACTGCAAGCGAGCTAGTAAGCTAGATACTATGTCAGTATTTCCTTATTATTTGCAAGCTCAGATTGCTGAAGAACAGGACGACTTGGAAACCGCTAAAATATATTTAAGAAAAGTTATTTATCTTTGCCCATCTTTTGTTTCAGCTTATCTCGAATTCGGGAATATATACCATAAAGAAGGTAAGCTAAATATAGCTATTAAAATGTACAAGTCATCTTGCGATATTCTCAAACAACTGCCGCCCAATACTCCGATCGAGCAACAGGGAAAAATGACAGCGAGTCAAGTATTGATTGATGTTCAAAAAAAATTGGTAAAATTGTACAGCCAAAAAAACTGACGCACTGGGAAAATCTAAAAACCTGGTTTTTTGTGGGTGTGTCGCTGCCAAACCGAATGGGTGCATCTCAATTTTGAAGCCTGAAGAAGCATGACCGCATATAAGTTATTAGTTATAATCCTATATTGACTACGGTCATGCTTCGCCCCTACAAACATATTTGACAAACCCAGATGCACCCAACCGAATCCGATCGCATAAACCATGTGTTTTTTGCAAGTCTTACTAGATAAATTGTCAGAATTAATATGGAAACTAAGCCGTATCTTATATTTGAACATAACGGTTTGCTGTGCGGCGTAGAAGTCGGCTGCGTTAGAGAAATTTTCTTTCTCCCGGAGTTGACACCGATCGCCGAAGCGCCTCAAGATATTGTTGGGGCGATCGATCTCAGGGGCGATATTCTGCCCGTGATGGATCTAAATCTCCGTTTTGGGTACGTTTGGCAGGACTATTCTGTCACAGATAGTGCGATCGTCATAGAATGGCAAGAAATTCGACTTGTCATCATTGTCGATCGAGTTAACGAAGTTAAGCAGATCCCCGCAGATGCCATAACTCCCCAGCTATCTTACGGGCGAGACAACCCAGAAGCCCCCCATCATTTTTTAGCTGGATTTGCCCGCTGCGGGGCCGATATGATTATGCTGCTGGATCTCGATCGGCTAATTCGATATTCTCCCGACAAAACAGAAGCCCAAATCCCAGTGTCTGCAAGCGATGCAGGACTGTCAGCGGCATCCGGCAACCTAGAAACCGCCAATTTGCAGTTAGAAATAGAGCCAAAATTGTTAGTGGAAGATACTAAAGTTTTGGCCAAAATTCATGTTTTTTGTCCGAATGCTACAGCCCAAGAAAAGGCGATTTTTCGAGATAGGGCCCAGAATTTGAGGCAGCAGGGCGATCGCGAAAATTCCGCAGCAATTGATATGTCCCTCGCCGTAGTTGTTTTAAACAACGAATACTTTGGTATTAACCTAGCTGTAGTGCGCGAATTCACTGACATTCGCCAAGTAACTCCAATTCCTTGCACTCCCGATCGCATTATTGGCAACATGAATTTGCGGGGCGAGATTCTGACGCTAGTGGACATTCGGAATGTTTTAAATATGTCAGGCGACACAAAATCTCTCTCAAAGGCGATCGTTGTTGAAATTGAAGATTTGGTCGCCGGTATAGTCGTTGACGAAATCTTAGATATTATACATTTAAATGTGGCAGAAATTGCGACTATTCCTGCTGCACTAAATTCAGCCAACCGCGAATATCTTCGAGGCACCGCTTTTTACGAGGAAAAACTTATCGCTGTTCTGAACTTGCAGAAACTATTAACAAAAGGAGGAGTTGCTGTTGATGAGGAGGTTTGAAGAAAGATTTTACCATAAAGAATTGTTTGAAAGCCTCTCCCCGATCGGGAGAAACTAAAATCCGACTATTCATTACTCCAATCCTCTTCCTTCTAGGTAGAGGTCGCTCTCAAACTGTCAACTGTCAACTGTCAACTGTCAACTGTTGAAGGCCAAATCGGAATCGCACCTGCAAAAACGATGTCAGCGCCACCCGAAACTAAAGAAAAGAGAGTAAGAGAACAGAATTTGCTATGATACTATTTTCTACTGTCACTGGACGGCATCAGTCCCAGAAGTGGCTGGCCCATTTCCGTTGCCAACGCCGGACTCCCAACCACTATCGCAGGATCGCAACCTTAGTAACGCAAATGCTATCTTAAATTAACGCAAAAATATGTTTTTATCCATTAAAAAACTAAATATTAGAAACAAGATGCTCGTCGGATATCTAGCGCCAGCAGCTATTTATTTAGGGTTGCCAGTCTTAGTTCTCGTTACTACGAGTCAGGTTTTTGAGACTTTCAAAAAAGTGGAAAGAGTAGAAAATGTGATCGGAGAAACAAGTAATATGTCCGTAGGTACGGAGCAAATGGTACGGGGAATGCGCGGCTATTTAATTAATAAAAATCAGCAGTTCTTAAACGATTTTAAAACAGGTGCAGACTTGGCTCGCCAGTCAGGGATCAATCTAGGGCCGATTGTTGAAAATTCCGAACAAAAAGCCCGTTTGCGGAGAATGTTGGATCTGGTCAAAGAATATTATGATGGTTCTAACGAAATAGTTCGCTTATTTCAGCAAAATCAGACAGCCGAAGCCCTCGCTATATTTAATACAGGCAAGTATACCAAATTTGTGAATGAATTCGTGGAATTGAACCGGGAATTTCGGGAAACAGAATTAAAGATTATTAAGCAAGAAACTAAAATCACGAAGGCATCTTTAAGCTTTTTGGTATCGACGCTGGTGTTTGGTTCGATACTGCTACTGCTGCTTGGCGCCACTGTTGCTTGGCTGATTTCGTCAGGAATTGCTCGAACTATCGATCGCACAATTAGTTCGATCGCCAGTTCCTCCGCCCAGATTGCCGCCACAGTTGAAGAACAGGAACGAATGGCAAGCCAGCAAGCAGTTTCAGTCAATGAAACTACTACCACAATGGACGAATTGGGTGCATCTTCTAGGGCGACTTCACAGCAGATAGAAACTGCCGCAAGTCAAGCAATGCAAGCTTTAACTTTAGCTGGTGGCGGTACAAAAGCTGTGGAACAAACCTTAGAAGCAATGGCAATACTGAAAACAAAAGTGCAGGATATGCAAGGACAAATTATGCAGTTGAGCGAGCAAACCGATCGCATTGGCAATATCTCAACCGTAGTTAGCGACTTAGCAAATCAGACTAATATGTTAGCACTAAATGCGGCTGTCGAAGCAGTGCGAGCCGGCGAACACGGCAAAGGGTTCGGAGTTGTCGCGTCAGAAATTCGCAAACTTGCCGATCGCAGTAAAAAATCTGCCGCACAAATAAATCTCTTAGTCGCCGATATTCAGCGCGCGATCAACTCAACAGTCATGGTGACAGACGAAGGAACTAAAACGGTAGAATCTGGCGTAAATATTGCGGAGGAAACTGCCGCAGCATTTGCTGGAGTAGCTGATGCAATTAACAACGTAGTTTTGAGTTCTCAGCAAATTTCGCTGAATGCCAAACAGCAAGCAATCGCGATCGAACAAGTGGTGGAAGCGATGAACTCTCTCAACCAAGCAGCAGCACAAACAGCTTGCGGTATCACTCAAACTAAAATTGGCACTCAAAAATTGAATGAAGCTGCTTTAGATTTAAAAGCAGTTGTTTAGCATAGTTATAAGTTCTGATAGTTTGAAAACAAAATTAAACAGTAAGTCTGTATTCTCAGCCCCGATACTCATTAGTCAATCCCAATTATTCAATCTAAAATCTAAAACGGTGCATCTCACGCAAGGCGAATATATCCGTAGGGGCGAAGCATGACCGCAGAAAATATGGGATTACAACTAATAACTTATATGCGGTCATGCTTCGCCCTCTTCAAAAACCAGATGCACCCATCTAAAATCTCAAGTCTCAAATGGTATGAGTCATTAATAATTATGAAAAACCAATGAAAAAAATGTCTTTAAGAATTAAAGCGATTGTTTTTGCGATCGCCCTCGGAACAATTCCCGTAATTTTAACTGGGGCAATAACTTTTTTCTTGGCCAATCAAAGTATCACTAGCTATGTAATTAATTATCAAGAAACGCGGGCGCTCGCTACTGCCAATGAAGTCAGCAATTTTATGTTAGAACGCTACCAAGATATCAAGAAACTAGCAAGCTTAAGCATACTTAACGACCCCAGAGTCAGCCAAACGACTTCAACCATTCAAAAGGAAGCTATATTAGATAAATATATAGAAGAAGAGGAGGGCTACGACAGCATTGCAGTCGCCGATCTCAAGGGAAATACTATTTTACAATCTAGTGGAGAAAAAATTGTAGATTTGGGAAAGCGGGACTATTTTCAGGAAGTAACAAAAACTAATCAGGCTGTAATTATGCAGCCTATAAAGTCATCGCTCGACGGCAAATATGCCATTTTTACCGCGGCTCCGGTTGTGGATGTCAATACTAACGAAACTATCGCCGTCATCAGGACTCGCACGCCCATAACTTATTTAGAGCAGGCTTTTAAGGAAACACAAAACAAGCTAACCAGTAGTTCTGAAGGATTAAAAAAAGAGGAATTCCATTTAATTGATGGCAATGGCAAGTTTTTTTCGGCAACAGAAGCTGAGCAGATCAGCAGAGATGCAGCCTCAGATTTTAGTGTTTTTGCCAAAATGCAAGCTAACAAAAAAATTGACAGTGCCATAGATATCGATCGCATTGATGGAGCTAAGCAATTGCTTACTTATGCTCCTATTAAAGCCTTAGAAAATATGCCAGAATTGGGCTGGAGCGTGATTATTGCTAACGATACAAAAAATGTATTTGCTCCCCAACAAGAGTTACTGTATACTTTGATGTCAGGAGTTGGGTTCACTGCTGCTCTTGTTAGCGCGATCGCAATTTTTTTAGCTAGTCGAACTACTCGCTCGGTTAATCACATTGTACGGGCGATCGCCTCTTCTTCGTCGCAAATTGCTGTCACCATCGAACAGCAGAAGCGCATCGCCAGCCAACAGCTATATGCTGTCGATCGCACTGCGACTACAATGAACGAATTGAGCGAATCAAGCAAAGCTTGTGCCTCCGAAGCCGAAGCTGCCGCTTTTGGGGCAGTCCAAGCTCTTAAACTTGCAGCAGGAGGCAGTCAAGCAGTAGATAATACCTTGAAAGAAATGGCAACTTTGACAGAAAATGTCGGAGCAATTCAAAAACAAATTTTGCATTTAAGCGAGCAAACCGATCGCATTGGCAATATATCCAGTTTAGTCAGCGATTTAGCCAACCAAACAAATATGCTCGCCCTTAACGCTGCTGTCGAAGCAGTTAGAGCCGGTGAAAGCGGTAAAGGATTTGCTGTTGTTGCTAGCGAGATTCGCAAATTAGCCGATCGCAGCAAGGAATCTGCTAGCAACATCAATGCTTTAGTTGCAGAAATCCAGAAAGCTATTACTTTGACAGCAACAGTGACGGATGACGGCACAAAAACTGTAGAAAATGGAGTAAAAATTGCCCGAAAAACCGCAGACGCATTTGCTGGGGTTGCCAGGGCGATCGATCGCATTGCTGCAAACAGCAAACAAATTTCCGTCACATCGAAAAACCAGGCAATCGCCATTCAGGATGTAGTTGAATCCGTCAACTCTCTTCACCTCGCCACTCAAGAAACTGCCGCCAGTATTTCTCAAGTCAAACTCGGCATTGTTCAACTAAACCAAGCAGCCCAAAATCTCAAATCAGCAGTGTAGTTGAAGGAAGTAAGATTTATTTATTACTGATTAGCGATTATCGATTACCAATTAGCAATTAGCCACTCCCCATGATTAATAAATTTTTCAGAAAAATTCAAAACCGACTGCTACTGCTTTTAATTTTAAGTACCTTGATTCCAGTATCTCTTGTTGGCTGGTATGGAATTTCCTCTTCCGAAGCAGCACTCCAAACCTTAGCCTTAACTAATCTTACTGAAAGTGTCACATCCAGCGGAGAGCAAATAGTCAACAAACTAGAAAATATCAGTTACGATGTTTTATTCTTCAGCAAATCTCCTGCTCTTCAAGGAATAATTAAAGCTAGAGATGGAAATGGAGCAGACAAAGAAACTAATTCAACTTATCAAAATTGGGTCGATCGAATGCAAATCACATTTGCATCAATGATGGCAATTAAGCAATCTTATATGCAATTGCGTTATATAGATGAGAATGGCAACGAACTCGTGCGCGTAAATTCTGACGGCCAAACGCTCAAAATAGTTCCAACTTCAGAACTACAAAATCAGGCTCATAGGGATTACTTTTACTTAACTATGAAGCTAAAACCGGGCGAAATTTATGTGTCTCAATTCAATCTCAATCAGGAGCGCGGTAAAATAGAAATTCCTTACAAGCCAACCATTCGTCACGCCACTCCTGTTTTTAATACCAAAGGAGAAAGAAAAGGCATTTTGATTGCCAATTCTTTGGGAAAGAATCTGATTGATATAGTTAAAAACATGAATCATGATAATTCAGAGAAAGGTTTTATGTTAAATCAAGATGGTAGCTACATCTACCATCCCACTTCTAAAAAAGAATGGGGTTATGAAACAAAAACGAATGAAAATGTCCAAAAAGATTATGTGGCAGAGGTAGTGACACAAATACTTTCTGGTGGCAAAGGCAATATTGACCTCGGCGATCGAGTGATTAGCTATGATACAGTTTTTCTGAGTAAAGAAAACAACAACAAATTCATTGTGATTGTGAATCAAGCACCTAAATATTCGCTGTTTGCTTCTATTTTTGTTCTTAAAAAAATAGCTACTATTATTGCTGTATTGTCCCTGGGTACTGTTCTGGGATTAGGATTTTTGGTGCTGCGACAACTAATTAAGCTGATTCGAGGATTGATCTATCAAATATCGTCATTCTCTATGCAAATATTATCTAATATGAATGAGCAAGAGCAAGTCGTCGGCCAGCAATTTCTCTCAGTCAATGAAACAACTGCAACCTTAGAACAATTGGGCATATCTTCTCGGGAGACAGCCGAGCAAGCTGAGGCTGTTGCCGTCGCCGCTCGCCAAGCTTTAACCCTCGCGCAAGAAGGAACTCAAAAAGTTGAAGAAACTCTCAATCAAATGCTGAGTCTTAGACAAGCTGTGGCAGCAATTTCTCAGCAAAATCAGCGCCTGGGGGATAGCACAAGTCAGATTGGCAATATCTCGACTTTGGCAAATTTAGTTAGCGATTTAGCCACTCAGACAAATATGCTGGCTCTTAACGCGGCTGTGGAAGCTGTCAGGGCTGGTGAGTATGGCAAAGGTTTTGCGGTGGTAGCCAGCGAGATCCGTAAATTAGCAGATGAAAGCCAACAAGCCGCGCAAAAGATTAATGGTATTATTCCAGAAATTAAGGGCGCGATCGACTCGACGGTGAAAGCAACGGAAGAAAGCCGCAAAACAGTCGCGGCAGGGGTGAAAACAGCGCAGGATACAGCAGAAGCTTTTACGGGGGTTCGGGAAGCTTGCAATCTGGTGTTTGCTAGCAATCAACAAATTTCTTTGAATATTAAACAGCAGGCGATCGCGATCGGGCAAGTAGGTGATGAAATGAACTCTCTCAACCGCACTGCATCTCAAACTATCAGCGGCATTACTCAAGTCAAAGTAGGCACTCAAAAACTTAATGAAGCTGCTTTAACTCTTAAGTCTATAGTGTAAGAAGGAAGTTAGGCAACGGATTGTGTAACGGATGTCAAGGATAAAATTACCGATTACCGATGACTAATTACCGATGGATGACCAATTCCCAATTACCAATTACCAATTCCCAATTCCCAATTACCAATTACCAATTCCCAATTACCAATTACCAATTACCAATTACCAATTACCAATTACCAATTACCAATTCCCAATTCCCAATTACCAATTCCCAATTACCAATTCCCAATTACCAATTCCCAATTACCAATTACCAATTACCAATTCCCAATTACCAATTCCCAATTACCAATTCCCAATTACCAATTACCAATTACCAATTACCAATTCCCAATTACCAATTCCCAATTACCAATTCCCAATTACCAATTCCCAATTACCAATTCCCAATTACCAATTCCCAATTACCAATTACCAATTACCAATTCCCAATTACCAATTACCCATTACCAATTACCAATTACCCATTACCAATTACCAATTACCCATTACCCATTACCACAAACACCTATGATAATTGAAGATGAAGAACTTCGAGATGTATTTAAAATTGCTAGTGAAGAACACTTGCAGAAACTAGACGATGGATTGCTGTACTTGGAACAACACCCCGGGGACTCAGCTAAGTTAGAAGAATTGCTGCGGGAAACTCATTCTCTTAAAGGCGATGCTGGGATGTTGGCGGTAAAAAATGTAGCATCTTTAGCTCATCAAATAGAGCATATTTTGGGAGGTGTCAAGCGGGGAGAGACTCAACTAACTTCAGAAATTAGCGATCGACTTTCGCAAGGTTTAGACGCCATCCGCAAACTCGTTGACGAAGCCGTGACTGGTCAAGATTCCGGTGTCAATACTTTTTACGTGCTCGCTAGCATGATGGGTGCTTCTAACAAGCCCCTGCCCGCCGTCCCCATAGCAGATCCAGAATCTTCAAAGGTACCAGAAGAAGAATTTATACAAACGCAACTTATTGATTCGTCTACTGCGGAACCCGAAACAAATAGTGAAACTTATTCCGCCACTAATTTAGATAAAAATTATTCTTTTTCGACTCTACAATCCGAGCAAGAATTGTTGCTCCAATCTCACAACTTGCGTGGGGCTTCTGCCCCCGCTACTGCATCGGCTTCCCAACCCGCTGTTAGCAGTTCTTCAAGTTCGTCTTACCGCATCGAAACAATTCGCGTTGCTACCAAAAATTTAGACGATTTAATGACTCAAGCTGGTGAACTTACTGTTACAAAAACTAGGTTAGTACACCGACTTGCTGATATCGAAAAACTGACAAATTTGTGGGAAAGTTGGAGCAGAGAAGCTTTTATAAATCGCTTGGCTTTTCATCAGATAGAATCGGACAAAAATGCTTTTCAACAAAATGCCCTCATCATACAGTTACAGAATTATTACCAGCGTACAGAAGAACGTTTAGAACGTCTGGGAACTCTAGTAAATAGATTGAAAAATCGAGTTGATGAAGATACTGCAAGACTCGAATTAATTGCGGAAGAGTTGGAATCAGGAATTCGCACTCTCAGACTGCTGCCTTTGTCTACTATTTTTAATCTATTTCCACGAGCAGTTAGAGACTTGGCTAAGCGGGAAGGGAAAGAGGTTAAATTAGTCATTGAAGGTGGGGAAACTCGAGCTGACAAACGCATTCTAGAAGAAATGAAAGACCCTTTAATGCACCTGATTCGGAATGCGATAGATCACGGAATTGAGACGCCAGCCGATCGCGAAAAGCTCGGCAAGCATCCCGCAGCTACTCTCCGAATTAAAGGCTACCATACTGCTAGCAATATTATTATTGAAGTTGCTGATGATGGTCGGGGGCTGAATCTCGATCGCATTAAACAAACTGCTGTCAAACGCAACATCTGCACGCCGGAAGAACTGGCGGTGATGACAGAAAGCCAAATTCAATCGCTGATTTTTGCTGCGGGTTTTTCAACCAGAACATTTGTTACTGAAATCTCTGGAAGAGGGGTAGGTTTGGATGTAGTTAGGACTAATGTTGAAGCATTAAAAGGTCGCATTCAAGTTGAATCAGATCTCGGAAAAGGATGCACTTTTCGCCTGCAACTAAGTACGTCTTTAGCTACTGCTAATGTATTAATATTAGCGGTTGATGGTATTGCTTATGCGCTGCCAGTCGAGTTTATTGAAACTGCAATATTAGTCCGCTCTTCGGATGTTTTTTCTCTCGAAAGCAAGGCGACGGTGATTTTAGACTCTCAGCCTTTGTCAGTTGCTTATTTGGCAGATTTACTAGAATTAAATGATACAGATTGGTTGCACAATAATCGGGAGTGGAGACAGGAAAGTTGGAGAGAATTCAAGAGAAATACAGAGGTAGAATCGGTGAATCATAATTCTCGGAAAATGCCTTGTATTGTTTTGAAAGTTGGGGAGGAAAGATTGGGATTATTTATAGATGCTTTGATTGACGAACAGGATGTGGTGATTAAACCTCAAAGTCAATTGCTGAAACGGGTGCGAAACGTTTCTGGTGCAACGATTCTGGGGACGGGGGAAGTTTGTATGGTGCTCAATCCCCACGATTTGATAAAATCTGTACGCAAGCAAGTTTTGTTGGGTGGGGTTGGGGGTGCCCGATCGCCAATTGAGACAGTCAGCCGAAAACAAGTTATACTTTTAGCAGAAGATTCGATCGCTACCCGCACTCAAGAAAAGCGCATTCTGGAAGGTGCAGGTTATGAAGTGGTGACAGCAGTGGACGGGTTGGATGCTTTCAATAAATTAAAAACTCGCTATTTTGATGCTCTGATTTCTGACGTACAAATGCCTAATTTGGACGGCTTGGGACTGACTATTAAAATTCGTCAGCTAAAAGAATACAGTGAGTTACCGATTATTTTGGTCACATCTTTGGCGTCTGATGAAGATAGAAAAAGAGGAGCTGATGCTGGCGCTAATGCTTATATTCCTAAAGGTACTTTCAATCAAGATGTATTAATCGAGACTTTGAAAAGGTTAGTTTGATTGTCAGAGGGGAAGGGAAGAGGGGGACAGGGGGAGAGGGGGACAGGGGAAGAGGGGGAGAATTACCCATTACCCATTACCCATTACCCATTACCCATTACCCATTACCCATTACCCATTACCCATTACCCATTACCTAAAAAAATCTAAAATCTAAAATCTAAAATGGTATGATGTTGTCGCCCATTAAAGTATTGTTAGTAGAAGATTCCCCAGTAGCTACGATCGTTCTCAAGCGCATTTTGGATGCTTCGCCAGAAATCCAGGTTGTCGGAACGGCTTCTAACGGGTTAGAAGCCCTAGAATTAATCCCGAAACTTCAACCGGAAGTCATCTGTACGGATTTGAATATGGCACAAATGAACGGGTTAGAGTTCACGCGGGAAGTGATGAAAAAATACCCGCGACCAATTTTAATAATTAGTGCTTCTGTACAAGCAAAGGATACTCAAAATGTATTTGAATTAATGAAAGCAGGTGCATTAGATGTTTTTCCGAAACCCATTGGCGGGTTGGCGTCTGATTACGATCGCCTGGGGAATGAATTAATCGCTAAAGTTAAAGTGTTGTCGGGAGTTAAAGTATTTACGCGACATCAAAGGCTTGGAGGAATCGAAACAGCCGAGGGTCGCCCAAGCAAAAAAAATTATCAATTACCAATTCATAATTACCAATTATCTAGCAAAAATCTCAATTCTCAAACTATTAAGTTATTGGCTGTTGGCGCGTCTACAGGGGGGCCACAAGCGCTACACTCGATTATTTCTAAGTTTCCGGCTAATTTGCCAGTACCGGTGATTTGCATCCAGCATATCAGTGAAGGATTTTTGCAAGGATTGGTTGACTGGTTGGGTTTTGAATCTAAACTGCCGGTGAAAATAGCGGGTTTTGGGGAATTTCCACAAGCTGGGATTGTTTATTTCCCGCCAGAAAAACGTCATTTAGAATTGGATGCTCAAGGGCGTTTTATTTATTCTGAAGCTGCTCGTGAAGCGGGACATTGCCCCTCTGTAACGGTAACATTTAAGTCAGTTGCTAGTTTTTATGGTCGCGGGGCTGCGGGAGTGTTGCTAACAGGAATGGGGCGAGATGGTGCTGAGGGTATGTTGGCGATCGCCCAAGCCGGCGGTTTGACTATTGCTCAAAATGAGGCTAGTTGTGTTGTGTTTGGAATGCCGAAAGAGGCGATCGCCCTCGGTGCGGCCCAGCACGTTTTACCCGTCAGTGCGATCGCTCCTTTACTGTTGGCGAAATTAAAAGTTTAGGACAAGCGGGAGAATATAGCAGATCGGACGTAAGGTTGAAACCGCTTCTATATAAACGATGTCCGCCGGACGCCGACTGAATAGAATAACATAAAACGTAATTTAAACGGTCTGAGCTTCAACCCGCGGAGGCGGGTTTTGCTGGTATAGACGCGGTTTCAACCGCGCCCGTCTTCTTTTATGATTTGATATTGATAAACTTACCAATTACTTCGCGCAACTTGTCAGCATCAAAGGGCTTAGTTAAATACTCGGTTGCTCCTGCCAAACGCCCCTGTACTTTATCAAATGCTCCATCTCTGGCTGTCAGCATCACGATCGGCAAATTCTGAAACTGAGGCAAGCTTCGCACCGTGCGGCAGAGCTCCAATCCGTCAATCCCAGGCATCGAAACATCGAGCAACAAAACCGAAATTTGTTCGTGATAAATTGTTGACAAAGCATCAACTGCATTGTCTGTCACGAGAACTCGAAACTCTTTGCTTAAGGCTTGTTTGACCAGTCCTTGCATGACGACGCTATCATCAACTGCCAAAATAGTTGGTACTTGACTGCTAGTTGCAGACATATTCTTCTCCCGGTTTATTTATAGTTCTTGAAAATAGAAAACATAATTCCCGCCGTCAGTCGATTGTAGATTGTAGATTTTAGATTGACTGTTCCAGATGAATCTGGGAGCTTGAACTTGAGTCTAAAATTGCGATCTCGACCCTCAAAATTGTCGGCAAGCAAGTATCGGTTTTTGGGTGGGTCATTTTTCAAGAGTGCCTTCGGATAAATAGTGCCCAACTCCGTTGGAGCATTAGCAGAAACTTCACCCCTGTTTTTTTGACCTCAAACTCGAAAAAACAGATTGCCCGAGGGGTCGATCGGCGATGACAACAGTTGCAAAATCTGCATCTCAACCGTCAAACCCTTGATGGTGGAGTTTGAACAACTATTGTTACAAAGTTTAACATTTTCGGTGTTTGTGTAGTCGCTCTCCTAACTTTTGTTGAGTTGCCTGTGCAACAGCCCGGTAAACCGTACTGGTATTGTGGCACAAACCAATTATTTTAATCTACCAGCAAGCCTGCTACCCACGATTAGATCTGTCTGTTAAAATACTATTAAACTTATTAAGAAATTCTCTGTAAGCTATCCGCCATAGATTTTTGAAGGGTGCTTCGTCCCCACGGAGGCTCTTAGATTCACCCAGCCTCTGGCACATCAAAAGCATAGTCAACTCGAAGTATAATTTCTAGAGTATTAGATCTGCGGTGCTCTAACTCCCATAAATCAAAAGTTTCCATGTCAGTCAAGAGGTTGGTCTGAGTTTGGTGCCAGCAGCCTGTGTTCGACTTGCGATCGCAGTCTCCCGGGACAAAATTCATGGCTCGTTTTTCTCCTCGGCCAGTATTGATTAGGGCGGTTGCCAGCAACTAGATGGGCACTTATACATGATGAAAGCACCCTTGCCTCTTGGTAAAACAGTGTTCGATCTCGATCGCACCGACTTGTATCAACTTCTGGGTTCCGATCCAGAGGCTTGCTTTGACGATTTGGTAGGCTTGGCCGCCAGGATGAGCGGAACTCCTATTGCTTTTTTGAGTTTGATTGATGCCTCCGGCCACTGGTTGAAGTCGCAGCTAGGTATCGATCGAACTTTGGCACACCGTTACCTGAATTTTTGCGATCGCTGCTATATCGACCAAACTCCCGCACAGTTGGGCGCGAGTTCCAACTCTAACTCGGAATTTGACCGGGACATTCCCCTACAAAAACCTGCGGTTGCGGCGGCAGATGCGATCGCACCCTTTGCAAATTCCTGCAATAAACCGCCTGCCATCATTGTCCGAGACGCTTCCACAGACGTGCGATTTGCCCAGCATCCGCTAATTGTTTCTTACCCCTTCATCAAATTTTACGCTAGCATCCCAGTCGTCACCTCAGATGGGCAGATGCTGGGCGCGATCTGTGTCATGGATTCCGTACCTAAAGGCTTGACAAAAAATACGATTGATGGTATTGAGATTTTAACTCGGCAAGTTGCGAGTTTGGTGGAGCTGCGGTGGCAATTAGTCAAAGCCAAGAAAGAGGTGGCAGAGGTAGAAGATATCGCTTCACAGGGCCAGCAAATCTCGGAGTTAGCTCGATCGAACCAGGAGTTTTTCTGGGCAGTACAGACTTCAGAGAAGGACACAAGAATATTCCCAACAAAAAAGCTGCCGGTGCTCGAAACAGGCAAATCTCAGGATTTGCGGGAAACTTCAGCGGGCATGAGGCGCGATCGCGATCCCAAACAAATTCCCGAAATAGTGACAGAGGGGCAATCAATGGCAGACTTGCTACAGGAGCGATCGCGCTTGGCAATGCTGCAAGCTAAAGTTGGTGCAGCTCTCGGACAAGGCGGGACAATACCGGCCACCCTCAACCGCTGCACCGACGCAATGGTAGACCATCTCGACGCCACAGCAGCCAGCATCTGGACGTTCAACCCGCAGATAGAGCGGTTAGAATTGCAGGCCGATTCAGGAGTCAGCAGCCAAGATTGGGAACGGCTAATAGAAGATTGGCTGCGAGAAGAAACGGGAAAACTCGAAACGGCTCCTCTGTGCTTGCTGTCGAACCCGTCCCTCTGCGCCATTGCCTATCCCCTGATTGTGGAGGAACGACTGGTGGGAGTGATGGCTGTATGCAGCAGCGCTGCTGCCACGGAGGGGGCGCTAGAAGTTCTGGGGTGGATGGCTAATGCCATTGGCGTGGCGATCGATCGTGTCAAGGCCCGAGAAGAATTGTTGAGCCGCCGGGAAAGTCTGCTGTTTGGCCTCGCCAGTCAGATGCGGAATTCTCTAGACCTCGACAAAATTTTAGATACGGCTGTTAATGAAATTCACAGCTTGTTGCAGGTTGACCAGTGCTACTTTTTGTGGTATTCAGTATCGCGGCAGGGGCAGCCGAGTTTTGCGATTACCCACGAGGCGGCAAATCCTGAACTCACAGATCTGCTCGCAGAATATCCGATCGCACAAGTAACGCTACTAGCCGAGAAAATTCGCGATCGCCAAACGCTCCGCATCGGCGACGCTGCCACAGCAGCCTGCATAGATTCCGCCACGCGAGCTTTTTTAAGGAGTGTCGGGATTGTTTCTAAGCTGCTGCTACCGCTCAAGACTCACTCCGGTCAAATGGGGGCGATAGTTTGCAATCATTACAGCAGCCGTTCCTGGGCGGCAAGCGAGGTAGAATTGCTGCAAGCGGTGGTGGATCAACTGGCGATCGCGATCGACCAAGCCGAACTTTACGCCCAAACTCGGGCGGCAGCCTTAGCAGCTCAAACTCAAGCCCGACAACTGACTGAAACTTTGCAGAGTTTGCAGCAAAAAGAAGCTCAGCTCATTCAAAACGAAAAAATGTCCTCTCTCGGTCAAATGGTTGCCGGCGTCGCCCACGAAATTAACAATCCGGTTAATTTTATTTACGGCAACTTGACTTATTGCGAGCAGTACATGAAAGATCTGCTGGATTTGCTGCGCTTGTATCAAAAGCACTACCCCGAACCTTGCGAGGAAATTCTCGACAAAAGCGAAGAAATCGATGTGGATTTCGTAGTGCCAGATTTGCTGAAAATTCTTTCTTCGATGGAGATGGGAGCCGAACGCATCCGGCAAATTGTCCTGTCCCTGCGGAACTTCGCGCGGCACGACGAAGCCGAGAAGAAGCCGGTGGACATTCACGAAGGGATTGACAGCACGCTGCTGATTTTGCACAGCCGCTTGAAGTCAAACGGGCCAATACCGGGAATTAAGGTAATTAAAGACTACGGCGACTTGCCGAAGGTAGAATGCTATCCCGGACAGCTCAACCAAGTATTTATGAATATTTTGGGAAATGCGATCGACTCCTTGGAAAATCAGCCCGCACCCAAGACGATCGAAATCTCGACGGCGGTGGTGTCCCAAGACTCGGATCGAGGTGAGTCACGAAAGTCGATCGGTAAACTTGTGGTGATTCGGATTCGCGACAGCGGGCCGGGATTGACCCAAAAAGCTAAATTGTGCTTGTTTGACCCTTTCTTTACCACTAAACCAGTGGGCAAAGGCACGGGACTCGGCTTGTCCATTAGCTACCAGATTGTGGTGGAAAAACACGGCGGCAGTTTGAAGTGTATCTCAGAACCCGGACAGGGAGCGGAGTTCTGGATTGAGATCCCGCTGTCTCGCCCCGCTGCTGTCAAAGAATAAACTGGCGGGCGATCGGTTTGGCAAACATTTTTTAAACTTTATTGTGAAAGTGCTTGACAGATTCTGGTGTTTGAGTGTTAATATGATAAAGGTTAAGACGTTGGGGCGTCGCCAAGTGGTAAGGCAGCTGGTTTTGGTCCAGCCATTCAGAGGTTCGAATCCTTTCGCCCCAGTTAAATAGTTTTTAATGTTTTCGATGAAAGGGCGGTTGAAACCGCATCTACACAGGCAAAACCCGCCTCCGCGGGTTGAAGAGTGGGTCGTTAAAATTACCTTATCCTCTCTTAGTCCACAGAGGCGGACATAGTTTGTATAGACGCGGTTTCAACCGTACATGCGCTCTGCTAATTGCTGGGCCCGCGAGCATTTAATCGATCGAATACGTATCGAGAAATTGCCGGAAATGCTGTTTCGTCCTTGGTATAAGCCACATCGTCTGCGAAAACGACCAAGATGTAAATCGCGCGATCGTCTAAAGTTCTGACAAAAGCCGCTTCGCTGCGGGATTTGGAAGTATAGCCAACTTTGGAACCAAAATAAATATTAGTTGGTAAAGACTCGCCGAGAAATCCTTTTATTGAGTTGCTAGGGTCATTTTTCCAGGCTTTAGGGTCTAAATCTCTCGTCAGCAAGTAAGCCATTTTGCGGCTGGCGAGACTAGAAACAGCTTGCCTAGTATAGATTTCATATATTAATCTGCCGGCTTGGTCAGTAGTTGCTTGATTGCGAATCGGCACAGAATCATCGCCCCGCAATTGCAAATCGCGACCGACTGGGCCTTCTTGCCTTAAATAGTATATGGGATAATTTTTGGTGCTTATACGAATATCATTGTAGCCTGCTGACTGGAAAAACGTGTTAATTTGCGTGCGCTTTTGCAGCCATGTTTGCAACTCTTCTCCTCCGAGCCGTCCGCCGGATTTTGTATCGGTGATTTTATCTAAAATCCTGCTAGCAGCATCGTTGTTGGAGATGCGAATCATTTGTTCTAAGTCGTTTTTAAATGCAGATTCTCTTTCCGTAATCATGCCTTTTTCTATAGCTGAGTAAAAGGCTGCCATCCAAAATAACTTGGCAACGCTAGCAGGAAATCTGAGAGTTTGATTTTGATATCCGGCGAAGGTGTGATTTTTGGGATTGCTGACATCAAACAAGCTAATTGATAGCTTATCTGCTGGTAATCCTTGGCTGGTGGCAATGTTCACAGCTTCATCAACAATCCCTTGCAATTCTTGAGAATAAACTGGATTGGGAGGTGTTTTGATGTTGTAGGTGAAGGTAGGATCGCTTTTACTATCGACTACATTTTGGGATGTTGGAATTGTCGGTGGCGAGATAGCTTCTTGAGACAATATGACGGGTGGCTCTGGGGCGCGGCGAGTTCTGAAGGGCATTGTTAGGAGCCAAAAAAACGCGATCGCCCCCGCAATTAAACACAAAATGTTGCGGTATTTGAGCCGAGACAATTTTGCCCTCAGTCGCCGGCGAGATGGCGCTGGACGATCGGTGATGAGGCGTCGGGGTTCAACTGGACGATCGCCGCTGATTTGCCGTCGAGGTTGGACTGGACGATCGCTAATTTGCCGTCGTGGCTCAACTGGACGATCGCTGATTTGCCGTCGTGGCGCGACTGGACGATCGCTAATTTGGCGTCGGGGCGCGACTGGACGATCTGTGATGACGCGTCGGGGCGCGACTGTACGATCGGTGATGAGGCGTTGGAGCCAGATTGAGATTTGGAGCCAGATTGGGCGTTGGAGCAAGATGAGGCGTTGGAGCCAGATTGAGATTTGGAGCCAGATGAGTCGTTGGAGCGAGATGAGGCGTTGGAGCCAGATTGGACGATCGCCGATCGGGCGTCGGGATTGGATAGGACGTTGGGGTTTGACTGGGCGATCGCTGCTTGCGCGTCGGGATTGGACTGGACGCTCGCTGCTGTGGCGTCTGGGTTGGATCGGACGTTGGGGTTCGATTGGGCGGCGTCGGCGGTCTACTTGCATTACAGTGTTGTGGTATCAAACTCGCAGGATCAGTTTATAATAGGGCGGTGTCTAATAGAATTTTAGATTTTAGATTTTAAATTTTAGATGTGGAATAACTGATTGTATAAGGGTTTGGAACTTGCCAACAGTTGCATTATTTTTTGAAACGGGTCTACACTTTCGTCAATTTAATCTACCTGCTAGGCTGATTAAGAGTTCGAGTAATCGTAAAGATTTCAGGATAGCACTGAGTTGAAGCAAAATCCTTGGGAAAACATGAGAAATTTTTGGAGTCTGGCTGTTTTGGGATTTGCGATCGCCTGGGTGAATAATTATTTGATACCTGATGTTTGGGCATTGCAGTCTCAACCTGCTGTCGCTGTTGTCGATCGACAAACAGAAGCACGCGGCCCGGATGTAGTGGCTGAGTCGATCGCAGACAGCGAAAATCGGGAACCCAAAAATAAGCAAAGTGTTTCTAGTTTGCTCAGTCTGTTTCGGGACTTGAACAACTTACCTGAAATTCCGTATTCCCAATGGCTAGAAGTGCTGGCGAGACGACCAGACTCAGAGAATACTGCGACAGAAACCGCTATACTACCCGAAGACATAGCACGTTTTGAAAAGATTGTACAGTATGCCAAACAGGAAAATTTGCCCGATCGCCCGATCGGACAAATCATCCAGGCGATCGGCGATAACTTCCAAGGATTGCCCTACGTCGAGGGTTTGCTGGACAAATCCGGCGAAGAAAAGTTGATCGTAACGTTGAATAAATTTGATTGCGTTTTGTTTGTAGAGACGGTTTTGGCTATTTCCCGAGGCGTAGCAGTAAAAGATTACGAATATCAAAATTTTGTAAATCGCATAGAAGAACAACGGTATTTAAACGGTAAAATGAACGGCTATTGCAGCCGGCTGCACTATTTTTCAGAATGGATTAAAGACAATCAAAAACGGCAAACCGTAGAAAACATTACCGCTCAATTGGGCGGAGTGCCGATGAATAAAACACTAAATTTCATGAGCCAGCACCGCAGCAGTTACCCGCAAATGGTAAAAGATGAAGCAACTTATCAGTGCATAGTCAGCCAAGAAGCAGAATTAGCCAAAACTACGGTTAATTACATCCCGACAAATCGGATCAAAAGTGTTTATTCCCAGTTAAAGCCTGGGGATATTGTGGCGGTAGCCACGGATGTTAAAGGATTGGATGTCACCCACACAGGTTTTGTGTACAGGAATGCAGACGGGAATCTCGGCTTAATTCACGCTTCGCCGGCTGGGGCTGTGACAGTTGCTTACGACTTGCAGAGATATATTAGCAGAGTCGAAAGTGCGATCGGCATTGTAGTTGCTAGAGCAAAAACACCTAATCCAATTCGTTCGTAGTGAGGACTTCAGTCCGCATTCATGAAGGACTGAAGTCCTCACTACAAACCATATCGAAGTTTGACAAAAAAGCAAATCATCTAAATTTCCGCTTCAGCCCTACCACCAAAACCCACCCCAAAGTACATCCCAAAATATAGCCAATAAAATCCTCCCACGAAAAGCCACTACCCAGAAACAAACGCCCAAATAATGTAGCGCGAATAGCTTGCAAAAAAGGAGGTTTCCACAGTTGGCTAAATTCAATGAGACAGTTAAAAATGAAAACTCCCCAGGCAATTTTAGTCGGAGAAACTTGGGGAAACATGAAAACAATTAGCAGAATCAAGAAAATTTGGTAGAGAAAATCACCAAAATAATCATTAAAAAACTCTCGCCCCGGCCCCGAATAGAATTCGCTGCTTAAACCGACAATCAAAATAGGGATGATAGTCAATAAAAGAGCAACTCGATAGTTAAAAAAGGGATGCGCGCGATTAAAAGGTGGTGCCATTTTAGGTATTAGTAGTAGGGTGCGTCAGTTGGCACGATTTTAGATACCCATTGAAAATCTCTGTGCTGACGCACCGTGGCAACTATTGGCTATTCGCCAAGAATCAAACATAATATTATTCATCAAATCTGGTGTTATTGAACAAGTTCGCTGCGAGATACCTTACTACTTCTAGCAGGATTTGGCGTTAATTCCGGTGGCGAAACTTGAACGCTTCCCCATTCAGTCAAAAAGCTTTTCAACAAAACCTCTTGCTGAGTGCGAAATGCCTCGACATTTGCCCCTCGATTCATAATCACAAACCACACGGTTTCTTGTTTTTGAGTGGGTAGCGCTCCGCCCAAAGCGCTAACATTATCCAATGTGCCAGATTTGACTACTGCTAACTTTGGCAGCGCCCGTTCTGACAAGATTCCTTTATCTTTGCCAACTACAGTTAAGACATCAGCAACTGTCATGCTGTAAGGTTGCAGGTAGCGTTCTAAAGCTATAAATAACCCGCACGCAGCCCTAGGAGAAATGCGATTGTCGTCGCTCAATCCGGAACCGTTGACGAGTTGAATTTCTGCGGGAGGAACTCCAGTTGCTGCTGCTGCTTTTTGCGCGACTGTTTTGGCGCCACCAACAGTATCAGCTAGCATATCTGCCATGAGATTGTTGCTGTACTGATTCATTTTTTTGATAAGTTCGGCGAGGGGTAAAGAATAATGTTTGGCTAAGGGTACGGCGCTGGGACGTGCTGGCAAAACTTTGACAGTACCATCAATTACTATTTGGGGTTTCGGTGTATTGGGAGGAAGTGTTTGATACTGGGCTGCGGCTTCGCCCGGCCAGATTTCGCTGTTCAATGCTTGTTTGAGCAATTCTCCTGATTTGAGGGGATTTAATTCAAAGTTCATGTAAAATTTACCGACAATGATTAAAGTGCCAGTGACTCGCTTGATGCCTTTTTTATTTAAGATGTTACCGAGGGCGATCGCCTCTTCCCACACAAACAACGGATCTTCGCTGCCCTCAATCACTAAATCGCCTTTTAATACACCGTCTTTGATGGTGCCGTTGGTACTAATTTCGGTGATAAATTGATGTTCCGGCCCGAATTGTTGCAGCGCTACCAGAGATGTTGCTACTTTGGTAATGGAAGCGGCTGACAGAGGAACTGTACCTTGATGATTGGCGAGTAATGTATTGCCCGATTGCATCCAGATGCCTTGGTCTTCTTTGGCAGAACCTTGGGCCGTCAATGCGTTGAGATATTGCTGGATTTTGGTATTTGTGGCGGTTTCGGGATTGTTGAGAGAAACTGTTAACGGCTGATTGGGTTTAACTGGCGGCGGGGAAGATTCGGCTACAGGAGAGGGAGTTGCAAGTTGGGGTGATTCGGTAGCGGCGCATCCGGCGATCATTGTGAGAAGGGCGATCGAGCTTACAGCACTCAAGTAGCGGTTTTTCAGCATTACCTTAATCTTTTCCATCAAATTTACCATCATCTTTCGGCATACCCGATGGAAAGTTTAGCATTAGTCCGCGCGTCTTCCTTCTGGGATCTTTCTTCGCGAACTTAGCGTCTTCTTGCTTTCTTTAAATATAGATATCTTGGAAATGCTTCGGGATTTGATCTTCAGCGCCTGGGGTTCTCACCCCAGGCCGATCGCAATCGCAAATTCTCGGTAAACTGGTTTATCCAGCCATACTGCCCATACTCCCCATACTCAGGGGCACCATTTCGCCGTGCATCGTCAGGCCTAATAACATCGGCTCATTAACTCGAATCAACTCTCCTGTAAGGGCGCAGCGTTCCTCCTGCTGTGCTGTGGCGTTAATGCTGGCTCGAATATCCGATCGACAAAACATCTGACGATACTCTCCAGACTTCTGCTGGACGTAATTCCAGAGCAAATCTCGAATCAAAGCTTGATAGCCTTGATTGCCAGCGAGCTCTTTGAGTCTCTCCTTGAGCTCTCTTTCCAATCGAATGCTGGTGACTTCCATTTCGGTGGTTGAGGTTCTAGGTAGGGTATGCATAATTTTTCTCCGTGACGGGTGGACATATCTGTAATATCAGTGTAGTATGTTTAAAGCTAGATTTAAAGGTCTCAGATCACTTTCTGCCTACTGTGAAATTTTTCCCCACCTACTCTACTTATCAACTCAAGTGCGATCGCCCCAGGGGTCGCGCTGAGTCCTCACGGCAAGTCTTTATGACAGGTTTGCTAACCCCTACAGCGACCTCGTGGGCTGGGACAAGCCCAATTAAACCCGGTTATAGTGGATTAGGACTAATTTCAGAAATTAATTACAACGAGGTAGACCGGGACGGTCTGGGAGTGGCACGGCCACACCATAAAGATAGGCGAAGCGGGAGGTACAGCTAACGACTGTACCAACATAAGATGAAAATTTGCATGAAAGCAGTTTTTCTAGCCCCCGCTTCACTCGTAAGAGAAGCGGGGGCATTTGATTGGAGATTGGAGCAATTTGGCAAGGCTTGGGGAACTCGCAAAAACTAGATGTAGCCAATGCTGGGAAGCATTCCAAATCTAAAATCTCAAATCTAAAATCTCAAATCTAAAATCCAAATGAGGAGGAGCAAGCCGTGACCGTAGTAACTGATGTATTGAGGCAATCTGTTGTGGTATTTTCTCAAAATTACCTACCGATGAGCCGTGTCAACATCAAACGGGCGATCGTACTTTTGGTAACAGGCAAGGCTGAACCTCTGGATTTTAGCATCGGCAATGGCTATCTAGTGCGATCGCCCAGCACCAGCATCCACGTACCCGAACAAATCCGCTTAACTTTTGGCAACAGGGAGCGTGTTTGGAAAGTACCACCGGTCAATCGCCGGGAAGTGTTGCGCCGAGATGCCCATGCTTGCCAATACTGTGGCAACAACAGGCATTTGACGCTGGATCACGTGATGCCTCGATCGAAGGGCGGGTCGCATACTTGGGACAACGTAGTGACGGCTTGCGAACGGTGCAACTCTCGTAAGGGCGATCGAACTCCCATAGAAGCTGGAATGTCTCTGCGAACCAAGCCGAAGGCTCCCATTCACCCCACTGTTGCTTTTGCCGAAATGTTTTGGCACGAATACCAAATTGGGGAATAGGGAATGGGGCATGGGGAATGGGGCATGGGGAATAGGGCATGGGGCATGGGGCATGGGTAATAGTTAGTGGTTTTTCTAATAACCAATTCCCTATTTGACCAATTCCCTATTTGACCAATTCCCAATTCCCAATTCCCAATTCCCAATTCCCAATTCCCGATTCCCAATTCCCGATTCCCAATGCCCAATTCCCAATTCCCAATTTTCAATTTTCAATTCCAAATTTAAGGCTGTCAATATGCTGAAGTTGACTTACACTGAAACGGGCTTTAACCTAGAGCGTTTGGCTCAATCTCCCGAACAGTTAGTGGCGCTGCGAGTTGTGCTGGCTATGCGAGTTGGTCAAAGCATCAGCGTCGAACCGAGCACTGCGGCATTTTTGCTGCCCGCGAATTTGCCGGCGCTTTCTCTGTTGGAATCTGAGGCCCGCCGAGATGATACCGATTCGATCGCTCTTTGTGTTGCTGATGCTGATTTTGTCGAAGTGACCCTGCGCGGTACGTGGATTGGAGGGGCATCTGAAGGCGCTGATGGGGTGTTTGCGACGGTTTTGAGCGATCGGGCGGAGCGGTTGTTGCTCGGACTCTGGCTCGAAACTCAGGCTGCTGCCGAGGTTGTCGGGGAAGTCGGCGATTAAGATCCGATCGAGAAAGTTCGGCAGGGAGCATCTCGGCGCCAGCTTTGATAGCAGTGCGAGCGTCCCCGCTCGCGAGTGATAAAATACGCGAGCGGGGACGCTCGCACTGCTGTAAAAAAAATGCTTTTTGCAATCAGATGCTTTCTCCATCCCCCACTCTCGTTAAGGCGTGTAAATGATGTTGAAGTAAATGCCATTATCTTGCAGGTTGTTGCCTTTATCGGTAATTCTCACCAAAGGAAAAGCATAATCTACACGCAAGTTCACCCGCCGTATCGGTTCCCAGATTACCCCCAAACCCATACCTGCTAAAAATGTCTGATTGGTTAATTTATTAGGATTATTGGGAGCGTTCCACACCGTACCCGCATCCAAAAAAGGAGCTAATTGAAGTTTGGGATTTCCCGAAGCATCCCGCTGCAAAGTAATCCGATCCTCGATCGACAGTCGGAAGCCGTTATCGCCAGAACGCACATTTTGGCGGTAGCCGCGCAGAGATTGCCCGCCGCCAATTACAAATTGCTGCGAAGGTAACAAACTATTAGCAGAAAGTTGTAAGTCTGACTGCAAAATTAATAAATGTTTATCATTTAATCGCTGTACTCGCTGCACTTGACCCAGCCAACTCAAAAATTGTCCGTCAGGGACAGAACCTTCATTTTGAGTAGCATCAAACAAGCTTGTGCCGATCGTAAATTGCGATCGCAAAGCCCAAGCACCCTGGGGATCCCGCCGAATGTAGTCCTGTCCCAGCTTGATCGCAGTGGTAGTCGTGACACCATTGGAGTCAGGGCCCGAGCCAAATGGAGTCGGTACACCGGCGACAAAAGTTCTGCCTTTCTGATAAGTAAGACCGGCAGATAAGGCAAATTCTTCGATCGGCGTTCTCCGCAGCGGCTGGCGGTAACTAACTTCAAATAAATGCGATTTTCCCGAAATGTCAAAAGCATCAAAAGGTTCTTGTACTATACTGTTGCGGTTCGGCGCTGCCCTCAATTGCAACGTGCCGTTCATCGCATTTAGCGGCAAGCGATAGCTGAAATCGAAGACATCTGAATCGCCGAGCGATCGATAATAAGCACCCGCAAGTTCATCGCCATTTCCTGTGAGATTGCGGTGCCGCAAACTAACACCCAATCTTTCAGAACCGACGCTGGGAGGCGAATAATTGTCAATGCTGAAACTAGATTGAAATGGATTAGCTTCCGTAACTCTGACGATCAGAATGCTCTCTCCTTCATTATCCCCAGCCCGCAGGCTGGCTTCTACATTGTCAAATAAAGGATCGACTCGCAGCAGCCGGAGTTGGTTTTCTAATGAAGCTGTACTTAAAGGCATTCGGGCACCGAGTCGAATCCGGCTGCGGATGTAACTTGGATGCAATCTTTTAGCTCCTTCTACCTCAATTCGAGTCAGCTTGCCTTCGATAACTTGAATTTTGACTACCCCTGCGGTGATAGTTTGGGGCGGCAAGACGGCTCTCGAAGTGATGTAGCCACGATTGAGGTAAATTTCGGTAATTTTGTCGGCGATTTGTTTGAGCTGTTCTAGCGTGGTAGAACGGCCCTCTAACGGCTTGACTAAGGCATTAATTTCGTCTTGGCTTAAAATTGTGCTGCCAACTACCTGAATTTTCTGCACCTGAATTACCTGATTCGGTAGCGGCAGGGGAACTGGGGACGGGCGCTCCGGTGCAACTGGTTGCGGTATTTGAGGAGGTTCTGGGGAAGGCTGCGGGGCCGGTTGCAAAAATCGATCGCGATTTGGATCTGGCTGAGTCGGTGGCGGGGGCAGGTTTGGAGGGGTATTTTGTGGGTTTTGGGCTAAAACATTGCTATGTAGCTGGTTAGGGAATATCGGTTCGCTGTTAACTAGATTTTGTGCTTCGGGTTCCGGGTGGGCATCACAACCAGTTTCATTAATTGTGGAACAGCGATCGGCCTGGTTGTCAAGAGGGTTGTTTTCGGCAAAATCCGGCAGTTGATTGAAGTTAGTTGCAGTTTCATCCTGCTTGATTTCGAGTTTTTGCAGTGCTAATACTCCGTTGGCCGGATCTGCTAAGTTGTCAGCGGCGGCGGGCAACTGAGAAATATCGTCCGTTTGGGATATAGCTTGATGGGCATCAAAGCAAGCAATGGGGAGCGCAGTTAGAAGTGAAATCCCCAACCGAAATATTGCAATATTTGCTCTCGGGCGCATAATTAATATTTTTGTAAAATAATTTTGCTTGCTGCTTGACTATGCAAGTTTACCATTTAGTATTGGGCGCAATTTGAACATAAAATTTTCAATAGTCCGGCTTTCCAGAGACAAGGGGACTGGGAGCATCTCAATTTTGCTATCGAAGTCGATCGATCTTTTAGATTTTAGATTTTAGATTTTAGATTTGGGGGATTGGGGGATTTAGTCGCGAGGATCGGGACTCTAGTAGCATCTGAAGTGCAGTCGCTTCAATAAAAATGCCCAGTTGCAACCTCCCAGATCCTCCTAGCGAATCCTTATGCTGGTCAGCGCAAAAATTTTAATTTATTGAGGACGATCGACCAAAAAACCCGAGACAGGCAAAAATCATCTGTGGCGCTGCCAAATACCGCGCGCGATCGCCACGGGTTTTTGGTACTTGCTGCACAAGTCGAATTATTTTTTGGCGATGGGTGTTAACTGACTGGGGATTAATGGTTCTCGGGCAATTTTGCCGAGTTCGACTGCACTCAACACTTCTGACCACTCGAACGCTAAACTGGCATCGCTGGGAGACTCCACGCGCAATTGAGCTAGAGCTGCCAGGTACTCGTACCAGAGACCTTGTTTGCCGAAGATGCTCAGCTTGGCGCGACCCTCGGGCGATCGATCCAACTCTGTTTTCAAGGTTGGGGCCACTGCGATGCGGTTTATCCACCCCGAAACGAGAACCTCATCTCTATAGTTTTTTGGGTTGCATTTGATAGTAAAGTACCATTGATAGTTTTTGCCAACTTCCAGGGCTGGCGAGTTGCCGTCGGAGCCGAGGTTGATGCTAACGATACCAGGACGGCTCGTTACCATCCGAAAACTTTTTTTGTATACCGTTTTGTCGCTTTCGTCTGCTAACTCAAACTGAACTGTTTTGTCGATGGCTACGGGAAGGTAGTAGAAAAATGTCGGCTTTGCTGATATTGTTTGCCCCATAGTTGATTGGGGAATCAAGGCAGTTAAGGCATTTGTGGCAGTGCATTCTAAGCCGCGGGTTCCTCCCCCTTCCCGTCTTCCGGGTACTCCCTGCTCCGGCGGTTGAAAGTTATTCCACGTGCCTCCCAATTGCTGGTTGTTCGGTCTGCTTCCAGTTAGTTCCGGGGGTTGAACTGTTTGCCAGTTGAGTGGTAGCTGCGGTTGTGAGGGGCGGCGGACATTGTTACCGGGGCTGTTGAGAGCAAGAGCTGGTATTAAACTACCAACGGCAACTCCCTCTAGAGACAGAATTAAGGAAAGAGCACCGATGTTTAGAGCAGACTTCCAAGCCATGACGAACCTGCCTTCTAATGAACCTAGGAACTTAAACACACGATTTTATTCTACCCAAGGTTTTGACGGATCTAGTAATCTGTTGTACTTAATTTATATCTTCCAACAGATACGATTAGTTTGGCCCTTCTGAGCAAGATGGAATTCTGTGTCGCGTTTTTCAGTGGTAGCTTGGTAGTTATACTTACTTGCCTGCACGACAGCAGGTTGGGTTGAGCTTGTCAAAGCCAATGTTCAGAAAGACTAATATTCCGGTTTTTTTACTGCGATCGCAGGCTAAAAAGCGTCTTTTCGTAAAAAAACCGGTTGATGCGTCAGTTCAGGATATCAGGAACCTCGGCAATTTTGCTGATGAGCCTAAAGCGATCGGCTACAAGTGAGCAAATTAAGTTTTCTGTACAATACAATAGCGGCAAAAAAATTTAGCATGAATCTCGATTCACCTGTTCTCTCGGACAAACAGCCTTCGGGGCTGCGGATGGTAAGACCGATCGGGGTCTACGCGCTGCACGGCATTACTTTTTTAGGAAATAGGTTATTCGCGGTCGATCGCACCGAAGGGCTACTATTGGAGATCGATCGAGAAACTGACAACACTACTGTTTTGAATCCTCATCAAACGGCTAAGTTTGCAGGCGCAACCGGGCTGGCGATTTGGGAAGATACTCTCTGGTTTTCGCGAGATGAGGATATTTGTTGCTGTCCGGGCGCAATTCGGGATGGGGCAATCGCTGAACTCAAACCCGAACATTTTGTTTCCCTTTCTTATCCCGCTGACGGGATTGCAGTTTGGAAATCTACGCTGTATGTGACTTGCCAGAGATTGGGCTATATTCTGGTTTTTGATGTAAAAACTGGTCGGGAAATTACTCGGTTTTATGCTCCCGGTATTGGCATAGAAAATATCACTGTCCGGGATGAGGAACTCTGGGTTTGCGACAAGACTGAGCAAACTGTTTACTGTTTGGAACGGGCAACTGGGGAGATTAAATTTAGCGTTTTGACTCCCTTTGAATGGCCTTCGGGTTTGGCTTTTCACAAAGATTCCCAGACGGGCGAAGAGGTTCTGTATGTGGCTTATGCCGGGGATGAACTTTATATTCGGGACGATCCGAATTCGGAAGATCCTTTTCAGTTGACGAAGCGCGATCGCACTTTTGTTCACCCTTTATCTTTTCACTACAATGAAGCCGAACGCTTCGCTCTGTCAAATGGTTTTTTGATGGAAATGTCCTATGTGGAGGAACTTTCTCCCCTGGATGAGGTAGAAATCGATAATTTGGAGTGGCGGATTGCTTTACCTTCGGACACTCACCGACAAAAGGTCAGGAAAATTACGCCGATTGGGATGCCTTTTACTGAGGAAATTCAGGAAGGGGAACGGGTGGCGGTGTTTAAGTTCGATCGCCTCCAGAAGGGGGAACGGCGAGTTTTTGGCTGGAAGGCGTTGTTAGAAGTGCGATCGATTAAGTATCAGTTGTCACCTCGGAATGTAGAAAAGATACCGCAACTATCGCCGGAGTTTGCAGCGAAGTATTTGGTGGACAATGATAATTTGGCGATGGATACGGAGATTGTGCGATCGGCTGCGGTGGCCTCCATTGGCACAGAAACTAATATTCTGAGGAAGTTACTGAGCATTCGCAATTTTGTTTACGACCAACTTTCTTACGGGATTAGACCTCACATTGACACTCCCGATATTGTACTGCGTCGCGGCGTCGGTTCTTGCGGCGAGTATGTGGGGTTGTTGTTGGCTTTGGCAAGGTTGAACGGAATTGCTTGTCGCACAATTGGGCGTTATAAGTGTCCGGCTTTTGCTGACAGAAAAGGTTTGCCGCTGGAACCCGATTTCAATCACGTTTGGCTGGAGTTTTACATTCCAGGTTTTGGCTGGGTGCCGATGGAATCTAATCCTGATGACATTCAAGACAGAGGCCCTTATCCTTTGCGGTTTTTTATGGGTTTAGCTTGGTATCACGTGGAAATTGGCAAGGGAATTCGCTTCCAAAGTCTCACCAGCGGGGGTCTGCCTTTGAAGAAGGAGGATGTTTCCGTGGGAAGTCTGGCCATTAATCATGTCCGGTTTACAATTTTGGAAGAGTTGTTTTAAGGAAGAGTTGACTGTTGACTGTTGACTGTTGACTGTTGACTGTTGGCAGTTGGCAGTTGATAGTTGACAGAGGGAAGACTCGGAGTATCTCACTTTTGTAAAAAAGCAATTTCTTTACAGTGCGAGCGTCCCCGCTCGCGAGTGTTAGATAGATCGTAGATCGCGAGTTCTTGAAGTGGTCGCACTATAAAATCAAAACTGAGATGCTTCCGGGAAGACTTTTCTCATCTCCCCCTCTCGGACTCTCCAAGTCTCCCTCTCACCCAATTCAAAACACGTCCGGTACAATAACCGTTATCAGGTTTGTAGTGAGGACTTTAGTCCGCAGAGTTTGATGAAGATTTCCATTCCTTGCTACAAACTAATTTTATTGGGGTTGTGCGATCGCACATAATCTCAAGTCTAAATCTCAAGTATAAGGCAAGCAGGAGGGGTTGTGGAATTTTCGATTGCTAATTTGCTGGTTTTGGTAGCCTTTGTGCTGTTGCTGACAGTGACTGGCGGGGTCGCTTATTTGACAGCAGTTGAATGGCGCGATCGCAGGCGCTTAGATAACGCCAAGCGTAAAAAATAGTCGCTATTTGCTGTTGACAAATTGCATTTTTCATGATAGTAAACAAGGCAACCCAAATAGGTCGCCTTTAGAGGTTTGTAGTGAGGACTTTAGTCCGCAGAAATTGATGCGGACTGAAGTCCTCACTACAAACCTATTTGATTTAGTAGGATTCACGGGCGGGACACCCGCGCCACAATCAACACACTTGAAGTCATTGGTTATTGGTTGTTGGTTGTTGGTTGTTGGTTATTGGTTATTGGTTATTGGTTGTGCATTTAAATTGTATCTTTAGGGCGGGCAAGATGCCCGCCCCACAAAAGTTTAACTTTATTCGGACGTGCAATTTAAATGCCTCGGAGCTGATTTGTCCTATGTTTCTTGTTAGTTGTTCGTTCTAATAACCAATAACCAGTAACTCATGCCCTATGCCCTATGCCCTATGCCCCATGCCCTATGCCCTAGTCAATTATCCACGCGCGAATCAGTTCGTTTACCTCTTCTGGTACTTCATCGTGGGGACAGTGACCGGCTTTGATAAAGTGTTCTGTCAACTGCGGATAATGTTCGCGGAATTTGGCGCTTCTGTTGGTAGAATTCATCCACGGATCGCCCTCTCCCCACAGCATTAGCAGCGGGCAATTTAATTGACTCAACAATACGTCGATTTTTTCACCTTGGGGTGTTCGGAAGACGGAGGCGAATACTTTGGGTGCACCCCGATCGCACGAGGGTTGGTAAATTTCTTCTACTAATTGGTCTGTGACGGCGCTTTGGTCGAGATAAACTTTTTGTAGGGTTTTCCGAATTGTCGATCGCCCTCGCACGTATTGGAACAGCAGAAAACTTGCCCAATCTTGCTGGAATAAGGTTTTAGCTACGGTAGATATGGCTTTTTGCAAGGGCGGGGCTTCGGGTGCGGGCTGAGGTTCGCTGAAGGGGCCGGCGCTGTTGATTAAGATGAGTCCGGTGGCTGATTCGGGACGCTGGGCTGCTACGCACAAGGCGGCGTAGCCTCCGAGGGAGTTGCCGGCTAGTACGGCGGGCCGGCCGATGACGTTGGTGATGAAGTCGTGGAGTTGGTCGCGCCAGAGCTCGCCGCTGTACTGGATTTCGGGTTTTGCCGATCGCCCGAATCCGATCAGGTCGATCGCCCACACTTCAAATTCTTTGCTCAGCCCGCTGATATTTTTGCGCCAGTGGTCTGTGGATGCTCCAAAACCGTGAATTAACAGCAGGGGAGGGCGTTCGAGATGTCGATCGCTCGACCGCACATAGTATACTGAATGGCCCCGCCATTGCCAGTATGTGCCTGGAATGGGGGTTGCAGTGATGGCTGGGGTTGTTTGCATAATGTAAAGAAATAAGTATTTACTTTAACTATTGTATCGTGAGGTTCAGATTTATAAAGTTTTGCCAACGCGCTGGGGTTTTGCCAGTAAGGGATACGTCAAGTTGGTCGAGTTGGGCTAGTTCGGGCGATCGCACTCATAATCAATAAGTTTTGTAACAAATATTGATTTGGTAAAGGTCGCAGCAGTCGGATTTTCAGTATTCGATCGGCATTTTGGAAATATATCTGGTTTCGACTGCAACACACCTAGGTAAGATCCTTGCGATCTTTGGTACAAGTAGGAGATCTAGGCGATCGGGCCCAAGCTGTGGTGGTGGGAGTCGATCCCCATTGGCTAGGAGTCAAGGGATCGACTTTTTTGGACGGATTTCCGATCTTTTCAAGGTGGGGATCGTTTGGTAAGCGAGCTGTTGACGGCTTGGGATGCAGCGGGTTCAGCTTCAGTGCCCTAGCAAAAGCCGACCTCAAAAATCAGGATGCGGGTAGAAGTTATAAGTAAAATTACTGGGAGTTCTTGGCAAAAGTTTCTGAGAATCGCAGAATATTTTGTGATGTTCTTTGCTTTTCTTAACGGCTTTGATACTCTAAGATAGAAATAGAGCTGCGCCGCTCAATTAATGAGTATTTTGAATACTAGGGAGCCAACTATGCAGGGTGTGAACTTTATCCACCTGAAAGTTAGGGAGTTTTCTGAGTGATTGCTATCTCACCCCGTCCGGTCGTCGGACGCAATTGGATTACGATTAGCTTCGCTTCTACCCTATACCTTTGTCCTATTTTGGATCTGCTCCTAGCAGAGATTCCGCATCACTGGCAAGCGGAATTACGGTTGGGGCTTCAAGAAGCTTTGGTAAATGCAGCTAAGCATGGAAACAAGTTAGACCCCAGTAAAACTGTTGGAGTCCGTTTTTCGATCGTCCAAAACGAATATTGGTGGGTGATATCAGACGAAGGTTGTGGCTTTAAAGCACCTTGCGGTTGCGACCTTTATACCGATACTTGCGACAGTCTCATAGCAGAGGATGTTGCAGATAATTCTGCATTCCCCCATGTTGAACAAGAATGTGGTAGGGGGCTGTTTATCCTTTACCAAATATTCGATCGGGTTGAGTGGAATTCTCAAGGCACAGAGTTACGGCTGTGCAAAGAACTTCCCAGTCGCTACCGGCTGCCTCGCTTGCGCTAGAACTGATATTTGGCGACGTTTTTCAGATCAGCTCGACCTGCAATTTTTTTCGTTTCCTCGCTGAACCGAGGATGGAAAATTTTGAGTATCAAGCTATTGATAGTAGGTCAGGAACTCAGGGCTTAAGCCACTGAGCTTGTAAGACATTACAAGCTGTTCTGACCAGACCCCTATACGGAGGAGACGTTATTTAGGTCACGACACCGGCGAATGCGACGCTAGTTTTCCGCTCTGTCATCTGCAATTAAACAGTTTTAAAGTCACTGAAACAGTGTTGCAGGTCTAACAAGCCTTTATAACCAGGTCGAAGCAAACATTACCCCGCAAGGGAGATCGAGGCAACCATACCTCACCGGAGGGGCAACCATACCCCTCCAACCCTCGCCAGAGGGGATTTAAGGCGGTTGAAACCGCCCGCGTCGTTTCCCCTCTCAGGGCTAAAGCCACGCTCGTTTCCCACTTACCGATTGATTTTGATGATAATGCAAAATGTGAGTTTTGAGTGAGAAAAGTATAAATCTTTTTTAGCTCGCAATCGCGCTGCTCGATCGAGTAGCGCGATTGTTTGAGTTTTGGGATCTAATCAAATATTTAACTCAAGACTCAAAATTATTTGCCGTGAGTCGGGCACGGAGGTGCACAGATCGATCGATCTAACCATCCTGCTGCTTGGTTTAAGCGCGGCAGAGCTTCTTCGGGCTGATTTTTCAGCAAAAAGACCAAAGCGGCCGCGGCTTGCTCTCCGGCCCGGGCGGAACGGTTGGCTTTGAGGCGGTGCCAATCTCTTTCGGAAATGGCGAGGCGGGCTGCGAGGGCTTGAGCCAGTTCTACTGTGCTCAGCTCGTTGAGGTTGACAGTTTGGGTTGTTTGTGTAGTTTCAAGCATAGATGGCAATTATAGCTATTTGGCTGCGGTTTCTGAATTGAAAAAATATACTGCATATAATAACAAGTTAATTGGGAATTGTTTTTTTAAGTATTGTCGGGTTTGCAGATCGAAATGCCTCAACAGCCGTCAGAGTTAAATCGGGAAGATTCAGAAAATGAGTTTGTGCAGGCGATCGCAGCAGTGGAGCGATCGCTCGCAGCAGTCAAAGAGCGTTACACTCAGATTCAGTGCGATCGCCAGCGCCAAGCCGAACTCGGCAACCGGCGAGAAGATGTCCGCCAGTCTCTGCGCCAAAACCCATTACCGCAACTCAAGAAAGAATTGCGGGAAATTGAACAAGAACTGGAAACGATCGAGTTAAATTTAGAAAGCAGCCTGTTTTCTTGGGGAAGCATAAAACAACCTTTTTGGCAAGCGGTTCGCTTTGGGGGACTCGGTATTTTGCTCGGTTGGATTTTGAAATCCTATGTCGGTTGAATTATGTTAGGAGTTATGATTTTTTTTACCGCAGAGGGCGCAGAGGGCGCAGAGGAAGAGAAAAGAGAGAATTATGGTGCAAAATATTAAATAAACAGGATTGGATATGACAAATCAACGAATTGCAGCAATTTTGCGCGCCGGCGAACCAGACGAAACTGTAACCATTCAAGGCTGGGTTCGTACTAAACGCGAGTTAAAAGAATTTGCCTTTGTGGAAGTCAACGACGGTTCGGCGATGGCTAACTTGCAAGTAGTCATTAATGCCGATTTACCAGACTTTGAAAATATACTCAAACAAATCAATACAGGTGCATCTCTAGAAGTTTCGGGAGTGCTGGTGGCATCTCCCGCGAAGGGACAGCGAATTGAGTTGAAAGCTTCACAAGTACAAGTTTACGGCGAAGCAGACCCGCAAACTTATCCGCTCCAGAAAAAGCGCCATTCCTTGGAATTTTTGCGGACAATCGCCCATTTGCGGCCGCGCACAAACACCCACGGCGCTGTTTTTCGAGTCCGCAATGCTTGTTCGGCGGCGGTACACCAATTTTTTCAAGAGCGCGGTTTTTTGTGGGTTCACACTCCGATTTTGGCTGCTAGCGACTGCGAAGGTGCGGGGGAAATGTTCGCGGTTACTAACTTCGATTTAAAAAATGTGCCGCGCACTGATTCGCAAGAAGTTGATTATGCGAAAGACTTTTTTGGGAAGCGCGCCTATTTAACAGTTAGCGGCCAGTTGGAAGCGGAAGTTATGGCAATGGCTTTCGGTAATGTTTACACTTTTGGCCCGACTTTCCGAGCGGAGAATTCCAATACTTCGCGGCATTTAGCTGAGTTTTGGATGATTGAACCGGAGATGGCTTTCTGCGATTTGCAGGGTAATATGGATTTGGCTGAGGCGTTTTTAAAGTACATTTTTAACTTTGTTTTGGAGCATTGTCCGGAGGATATGGAGTTTTTCAACGAGCGGATTGATAAGACTGTTTTGGCGACTGCTGAAAATATTATTAACAATCAGTTTGAGCGAATTACTTACACGGAGGCGATCGCACTTTTGGAAAAAGCTGACAAAAAGTTTGATTTTCCGGTAAGCTGGGGCTTAGATTTGCAATCGGAACACGAGCGCTATTTGGCTGAGGACTTGTTTAAAAAGCCGACCATTGTCAGCGATTATCCCGTCGGGATTAAAGCATTTTATATGCGTTTAAACGAGGACGAGAAAACGGTGCGAGCGATGGATGTTTTGGCTCCGAATATTGGGGAAATTATCGGCGGTTCGCAGCGGGAAGAACGTCTCGATGTGTTGGAGCGGCGCATGGAAGCTCAAGGCATGAATAAGGAGGAATTGTGGTGGTATTTGGATTTGCGCCGCTACGGTACTGTCCCTCACGCTGGTTTTGGTTTGGGGTTTGAAAGGTTGGTGCAGTTTATGACGGGAATGGGGAATATTCGCGATGTGATTCCGTTTCCGAGAGCGCCTTTGACTATTGATTTTTAGATGCAGACGGCGGTTGAAACCGCGCCTACAAAAACAAAGTCCGCCGGACGCCGACTGAAGACAATAACATAATCTTCACAGCGCGTTATTTAACCCCTCTGAGCTCGGGTTTGGTCTGTATAGACGCGGTTTCAACCGCGAGCGTCTTCTTTTCCCATCTCAAATCTAAAATCTAACATGGTATAGGCTCATGGTTCTTCAAATTCCGTCGAGTTCCAAAGCACCAACTGTCACCTGGGAAGCCCTACCAGCCGACTTTATTTTACCGGACGATCCTGTGGAAAATATTCAACAACCGCCCCTTGCTGCCTCTCTCACCGATGCTCTGGGAGCCGCCGGACTTATTGGACTCGCCCTAATTGGTTCCAATTTTGGACTGGTAGCGACTATCAATCAGAAAACTGTAGTTAAAGCACCCGATTGGTTTTACGTGCCACAAGTGCATCCAGTTGCTGAGGGGACGATTCGCCGCAGCTACACGCCGAATCTGGAGGGTGCGCCGATATCGGTGGTGATGGAGTTTTTGTCTAATGAAGATTACGGCGAATTGTCTGTGCGATCGACTCCTCCCTACGGCAAGCTCTACTTCTACGAGCAGATTCTGCAAGTGCCTACCTATGTTACCTACGACCCCTACGAGCCCAAGCTGGAAGTGCGGTATCTGCAAAATGGGAGCTATGTAACCCAGACTGCTGATGCACAGGGACGGGTTCGGATTCCAGAGTTAGATTTATGGCTGGGGATTTGGCGGGGGGAACGTTTGGGGCAAACTATGAATTGGCTGCGCTGGTGGGATTCGCAGGGAAATTTGCTGCTGTGGAGTTCGGAACAAGCCCAACAGGAACGCCAGCGGGCCCAACAGGAACGCCAGCGGGCGGAACAAGAATGCCAGCGGGCCCAACAGGAACGCCAGCGGGCGGAGGTATTGGCGGCAAAGTTGCGGGAGTTGGGTGTCGATCCCGATCGGCTGACATGAATCGGGCGATCGGGCCGCTACTCAATCCAAATTGACCCTACGGCGCTTCAAACCCAGCCTTACTGCTTGAATGCGATCGGGTTCAAATTGGTATTATAGCAATCCTTGCAGGAGTCGTAAAATTTTTACCCCTCCCCAACCCTCCTCGAACCCGCGGGGAGGGAGTAAGAAATTCACAAATGATTTAGGATTGCTATATAGCCCGATCGCCTACCGACTCAGTATTAATTATAGTAGCTAGATCGGGGGAAAGAAAGAGATCGGGAAATAGTAAAGTTTCTAAATAGTGAAACTTTATTCCATAAAGTTTTTTAATTTCTTGGATTTGTCCAAGAATCTGCTCCTTGTTGATACTCTGATTGCTTTTGATTCCCACAATCATTATATTCTTACTCGTATGTTCAGCAGCTATAAACTCAAAAACCTTAGTCTTGTAGCCAGACAATTCAAGTAAAAGCGCTCTTAATCCATCAGTCACTATTTCCGATTGCCTCTCTAGCAAAATGCCAGATTTCAGCAGATCCTTCAAAACCATATTCGGATGAATTTGTTTCCTAACTTGCTTGTGACAGCATGGTGCTAGGATAATCAAAGAAGAATCAGATTGTATCCCTTTATAAATTGCATCATCTGTTGCAGTATCACACGCATGAAGTGCGATGGTTATGTCTGATTTTTCAGCGCTATAGTTACTGATATTGCCTTGTTTGAAATGTAAATTTTTAAACTCAACTGATTGGGCGACTGAGTTACAAAAATCTACTAAATGTATTCTGCTTTCTATACCAATAACTGATGCTTCTTTGTCTAAAATATTGTTCAGAAAATCATAGATTGCGAATGTTAAGTATCCTTTGCCTGAACCCATGTCAACTACAGAGATATGACTTTTCGCTGCCAATCCTGATGATTCAATTAAGCTATTTATAATTTCTACAAACTTATTTATCTGTCTAAACTTATCTTCCATTGTTTTTACGATATTACCTTGACTGTTGGTAATACCTAATGCTGTGAGATATAAATTGTTTTCTGATTGAATATACCGTTTTTTATTGCGATCGTGTTCCTGCGGAACCGTATCAACAGGATTGGTAAAAGTAGGCTTAATAAATTTAAGTTTTGGTTTTTTATCTTTGCCATATTCAAGTTGGACATCCTGCGTCAGCGAGAATAATCTAATACTCATAAATTCACTTCCCGTCAGGGTTTTGATTAAATTTATTCCCTCTGCAATTAGGTAATTTTTTACTATTTCCTTAGTTTTGTAGCTATAGGTAAAAGAAAGTTTTATGCTTGATTTAAATTGTACGCTTCTCACAATGATTTTAGTTAAGCCGTCTTCTTTTCCTCGATATTTTCCTAAAGTTAATCTGATAAATTCTTGATTTTCTATACTAGAACCTAGAATTAACTCGAATTGCTCTTGCGTGTTGATATTCATTATATTATTCAGTAGCGGTAGCGTGCGTCGCAGAAAGAAAATTTACAAATTAAAGTCAAAATATCACAGCAACGCACCACACAATAGTCTGGTGCGTCACACGAATTATTGATTAAGTCGCCGATGGAATTGTGATATCAACAGATTGCACTTTTACCGAAGTTCCTAAGCTCGATAACGGCGGTTGAATTCCCGCAGTATTTCCCACTACTAATGTTACCAAATTCTCCGGTTTCAAGTAAGTCTTAGCTACACGCTGCACGTCGGCAATTGTGGCTGCTTCGACGCTGCGGCGGTACCGAAAAATGAAATCTTCGGGATAACCGTAGTATTCGTAGCGCATTAGTCGCGACAATGTTTGACTGGGATTTTCAAATTTGAAGATGAAAGAATTGAGGGTGGAATCTTTAGCAAAAGCTAATTCTTCGGCGGTAATTGGTTCGGTGCGAATTCGATCGATCTCAGCGCGGATTGCTTTGATAAACGGTACTGTCGCGTCCGATCGCGTTTGGCCTCCAGCCACAAACGTCCCTGGATAGTCAAATCTCGGACTCCAAGCCGCGTAAACACTGTAGGCTAAGCCTTGGCGCGATCGCACATTATTGAACAAACGCCCGCCAAAACCGTTCATAACCCCATTCATCACGTCCAAAGCACCGTAATCTGGGCTGTTCAACATCCCGCCCAAATGCCCCATCTGCACGTAACTTTGACTCAATTGCGGTTGATTTACCAAAAATATGCCGCCTTGATTCGCCGGCGTTACCGCTGGTAGCGCAGGCATTTCTGCACTTTTAGTCGGTACCCAGTTGCCGAATTTTTGCTCCACGAGCGATCGCATTTTAGCCGTATCAAAATCGCCAGAAATACCCAAAATCATATTCTTCGGGTGGAAATACTTCTGGTAGAAACCCACCAAATCGTCGCGGGAAATATTGGCAATAGTCTTGTATTCTGCTGTGCGCGCGTAGGGACTGCGATCGCCATAAATCAACTTTTGAAACTCGCGGCCCGTAATATCGTTAGGATCGTCGTTGCGACGGGCGATGCCACCTTGCTCTTGATTCTTAGCTAAATCCAACTTTTCCTTAGCAAAAATTGGCTCCCGAATCACTTCAGAAAACAAGTCAAATACAGGTTCCACATCCTCAGCTAAAGCACTAAAATTAGCACTACCAGAAGCAACATCAATCCCCGTTTCTACTGAAGCTGCTCGCTGTTCTAGCAACTGATTTAATTCATCAGCCGTATGCCGACTCGTCCCACCAGTTCGCATCACTTCTCCCGTCAAACCTCCCAATCCAATTTTATCAGCAGGTTCAAAACGATCGCCCGTGCGAAATAGCGCCGTTCCCCCAACTAACGGGAGTTCTCTATCTTCCATCAGATAGACTCGGATGCCATTTTTTAGCTCGAAGCGAGTGTATTTAGGCAGTTTAATTTCTGGCACCGGCGGGAATTTTAATTCATCGTAGTGCTTCGGCCCAGCCGCTAAGGAAGGCAACAAATTAAACGTGGCAAGTGAAACAGTAAAAAAGCAAAGCGACAGCAGAAATAACTTTACTTTTTTCAGTCTCAATTTACTCCTTTTCATGCTTTCTCCTAAGTTTGATATCGTGAAATAGCGTAGGGGCGGTGCTCTGTACCTGCCCTAGATGCGAGTCTATTTCCTAGTCTGCGGAGGCAGACTTAGTTTGTATAGTCGCGGTTTCAACCGCCGAGTCTGAGTGCGAGTCTATTTCCTAGTCTGCGGAGGCAGACTTAGTTTGTATAGTCGCGGTTTCAACCGCCGAGTCCAAATCGAGGCTTCTTCTTACAGCGACAAAAGCTTGCCAATCGTGCGATTTTCCGGGCGGAAAGTTGCCTTGGCTACTCGCTGAATGTCAGCGGGAGCAACAGCAGCGATCGCATCCAATTGCTTAAACAGATTTTTCCACGAACCAGTTTTCACTTGATAGTCCAGCAGCGAAAATGCCATGCCCATATTAGAATTGAGCGATCGCAATAAACCAGCCCTCGCCTGAGTCTTCACCCGTTCCAACTCCAAAGCAGACACCGGATCAGTTTTTAGGCGATCGATTTCCTTACTCAAAGCCACCGCCACCTCATCAACCGTCTTACCCGGAGCAGTTTGAGCGTAAAACAGCATCAAATTCGGGTACTTTTCCCCCGGATAACCGCTAAAACCTTGAGCAGCTAGCGCCAATTGCTGTTGTTCAACCAAAGACTTATAAAGCCGAGAAGTGCGGCCGCTGCTGAGTAAAGAACCAATGATTTCATAAACCGCATTATCGGGATGATTCATCGCCGGCCTGTGGTATCCTTCCAAATACCAAGGTTGAGTTTTTAACTTCAGCGTCACTTCCTTCGTTTGTGTTTGCGGAGGCTCCACAATTTGCAATTCAGGAGGCGCTGGTTTCGCCTTGTAGCGGCCGAAATAAATTTGAGCAAGACGCTTCACCTCCGCAGCTTTCACGTCTCCTACCACCGCCACAGTCAGCTTGCTGGGGATATAGTGACTATCGAAAAAATTCTGCACCTGGCTGCGGGTGAGGTTCTTAATATCTTCAGTGTAGCCAATCACCGGGCGACGGTAAGGATGAACAGAGAAAGCTTTGTCAGCAAAAACTTCGACCATTTGCCCGATCGCCGAATTCTCAGTTCGCAGCCTCCGTTCTTCTAAAATTACCTGTTTTTCCTTGTAAAATTCCCGAAAAACAGGCTCTAAAAAACGCTCGGATTCTAGCGACATCCACAGTTCTAACTTGTTAGCTGGCAGACTGTAAAAATACATTGTCGAGTCGATAGAAGTAGCGGCATTTAGTCCAACTCCGCCTGCTTGTTCGACAATTTTACCGAATTCATTGCGCTTGACAAATTGCAAAGCTTCGGATTCAACCTTGTCAAATTCTGCTTTGAATTTGGCGATTTCTTCAGTTTTGCCGATCGCCTTCGCTGCTTGCATTTGCTCGAAGAGTTTATCTTGTTTTTCTAGCAGCGGCTTTTCGGCTTTGTAGTCGGTTGTGCCGATTTTGGGCGTACCTTTAAAAGCTAAATGTTCCAGGTAGTGGGCGACTCCAGTTTGACCCTCTGGTTCGTTGGCGCCTCCCACGTCGGCGTGAATCAGAAACGATGCTACCGGGGATCTGGGCCTTTCGAGCACCACGAATGTCATGCCATTGTCGAGCTTAAATTCGGTGACTTGCTTGATTACGCGATCGAGCGACGGTTGCACAGACACTAATTGCGAGCCGCTAGCGGGGTTCTCGCGAGCGAGGGCGATTTCGGGGGAAATTCCCCACCACAGCAGCACAGCGGCGAGTAGGGAGGCAATGAATCGAGTTTTGGGTTTGGGCGATTCCCTAAGGGATCGCTTCGCCGCGCGTGGTTTTTGGAACTGCGGGATCATTCGATTTTAGATTTTAGATTTTAGATTTTGGATTGTCAAACCTGAGGTTTGTGCCGAATACAAGAGATTCTTGTTTAAGGATAAAGATTTTTTGAGGCATAAGCGATCTGTTGCGCCACAGATGTTAGGCTGATACAGCAAATCTCAAAAAGGGTCATTCGATTTTAGATTTTAGATTTTGGATTTTGGATTGTCAAACGGCAAGAAGTTTATGCCGAATAACAAGAGATGCTTTTTAAGCATAAAGATTTTTGGGGGCATAAGCGATCTGTTGCGCCACTTCCAGTTTAAGATTAAAGTCGCGCACTACTTAAAACTTAACATTATTTCGCCCGCCCGCCCCAAACCCGCAGTTCCAAGTGCATGAACCTAATCAAACGTAAAATACGGCTCGCTTAAAAGCTTGCTGTGTATGTCTTCCTCCTTCTTCCTTCTTTCTTCTTCCTTCTTCCTTCTACTTAAATCGCCAATTACCCATTCCAAAGCCATGCGAATTTTTAATCAGTCTCCTCCTTCAGAAACAGAAACCAAGAAACGAATTTTACAAGCAGCTCAGCGGTTATTTGCCCGCAGCGGATACGACGGTACGACAACTCGGGATTTAGCAGCGGCGGCGGGGGTGGCGGAGGGTACGCTATTTCGGCATTTTGATAATAAAAAAGCGATTTTGGTTGAGGTGGCGACGGAAGGATGGGTGGAGTTGCTGACAGATTTGCTGACGGAATTGAGCGAGATGGGTAGTTACAAAGCAGTGGCTCAAGTGATGCGGAGGCGGATGCTAAATATCCGCGAGAATAGCGATATGATGCGGGTATGTTTTTTGGAGGCGCAGTTTCATCCCGATTTGCGCGACAAAATTCAGTTGGAAGTCATCGGAAAAATGAGTATTGTGGCTGAGGCTTTTTTTGAAACGGCGATGGAAAAAGGAGTTTATCGGAAGATGAATCCAAAAATTGTCGCTCAAGTATTTTTGGGAATGTTTGCCGTCGCCGGTTTCAGTCAGAATACAATTATGGAGCCGAATGCTTCCCCGCAGGAAATGCAGGAAATGGCGGAAGGATTGGCAGAGATTTTTCTGAATGGGGTTTTAGTTAAGGATTAGTCAGTTGGCAGTGGTTAGTTGTTAGTGGTTAGTGGTTAGTGGTTAGTGGTTAGTTGTCAGTTGTCAGTTGTCAGTTGTCAGTTGTCATTAGCGCGATCGTCCCCGCTCGCGAACGTCATTAGCGCGATCGTCCCCGCTCGCGAACGTTATTAGCGCGATCGTCCCCGCTCGCGAACGTCATTAATCATTGGTCATTAGTAGTTCGGTTTTTTTCCTTCTTTATTCTTCCACGCATTTGTTAAATCCGTCGAGCGAATCCTTTGCCTAACTTTCTTCTACCTTATGGAAAAAATCTTAGACTATTCTATTAGGCCGCTAACGCAGGAAGACGAGCCTTTTTTGTGGCAAATGCTGTACGAAGCGGCGCACATGGCAGAAGAAGGTGAATCAACGGTGGAAGCTGTTGTGAATCATCCTTTAATTGCGAAATATGTCAAGCATTGGGGACGTGCAGGCGATATGGGCTTCCTAGCAATTGAATTGAACAGCAGCCAGCCAGTAGGAGCGGCGTGGCTGCGTTTATTTCCAGGGGATGACAAGGGATTTGGCTGGATTGACGATACTATCCCGGAATTGGCGATCGCGGTTCTTCCAGAATACACAAATCAGGGTGTAGGAACTCAATTGCTGGCTCATTTGTTGCCAGCAGCCAAAGCATCTTATCCAGCGGTATCCCTGAGTGTCAGAAGCTCAAATCGGGCCCTGAATTTGTACGAGCGATCGGGATTTAAAGTAATTGAGGGAAGCGAGATAATTAACCGCACAGCCGGGACATCATTGACTATGAAAATAGATTTTGATTGAGTAAATTATTACTCATCGTTAAACTCGTACATTTGCCTGGCCCAATTATCCCGATTTTCCTGCCATTCATCAATAAATGCTTCCCAAGTTGTATTGCTTTCTAGTTCCAGCAATAAACTTGATACTTCTTCAAGAGTCGATGCTGCTTGACATTCTTCTACCCAACTTTCCCGGCGCCGTTTCCATTGATTTTGCACCGCTTCCCACTCGATGTCTGATTCCAATTCAACTAGAAATTTTGCTAACTGTGACGGATCGACTGCTGCTTGCACGTCGCTCACCCAACTGTCGCGACGTTCTTTCCATTCTTGCGTCACTGCTTCCCATGCGAGGTTGCTTTCAAACTCTAACAGTAATTGGTTCAGTTCTACCATATTAAATGTTTAATTGTTTGCAGTTTGTGCTAAGGTGATTATACAAAAAAAATCAACAAAGAGTGTTAAAAAAATTTTAAGATTGCAGTGTCAGTGAAACTACGGAATATATATCAATACGGTTAACTTAAAAGATGACAACAGGGAAAACTCATGAAAAATATACATTGCGATTGCTTCGTTCCTCGCAATGACCATCTTAAGTGAACCGTATTGGAATATATATAATTGCATAATGAGCGATGAATTTAGGTTAGATAGGCTAGATATTCCCAGGAGTTGGAATCGCGGGACAGGCGACTGGACGGGAGTGGCGGCTGCGATGCAGAGAGGGGAAACTGTAGAAGTAATTCAAGAAGTTGGTTCGACTTTGTGGCGAAACAGTCTGCCGGAAAAACATTGTTTGTATTGGGATGGGGAAAATATATCACCTATCAAAGGGCGAATTTGGATTAGTTTTACTCAGAGAAGATTTGCGCCGGAATCTGTTTTGCCGAAGGTTCAGTGGCATCCGAGAGTGTTGTGGGTAGGGATAGGTTGCAAGGCCCGAACTTCGCGAGAATTAATCGAAACTGCGATTCAAAGTGTCTGTCGCAGTTATCATTTAGCGGAAAGTGCGATCGCAGGTATTGCTACAATAGACACTAAAGCAGGCGAAATCGGCTTGCTGGAACTTTGTCGATCGCGCAACTGGCGGTTAAAAACCTTTGCGGCTGATGTTTTAAGTTCCGTTGAAGTCCCCAATCCTTCAGATGTTGCAGCGAAAGAAGTCGGAACGCCCAGCGTAGCAGAAGCCAGTGCACTTTGCGCGATCGAACCAACAGATTACACAATTATCAGCAACAGGCAAGATGCCTGTTCCACAATTATTAGCAACAGGCAAGATGCCTGTTCCACAAAGAGTGAATATTCTGCTTGTGGGGTGGGCATCCTGCCCGCCCATAACAGGCTTTTAGTGCCAAAAAAAATATTTTCCACTAAAAATCCCCTCCCTTTACAAGGGGGGGTTAGGGGGGGTTCTGCGGTAACTGTAGCCGTTGCAGTTTGCCCGATCGACTATCCAGGATAATATCTTACTGCTCGACACCGGTATTCACAAATCGGCCAATCAGCCCAGAAACCAACGACAACACAATTGAACCGAACAAAGCAGGCCAAAAACCGTTAATCGCAAAACCGATACTGAAAGCACCAGCCAACCACGAAGCCAAGGAAAGCGAAATCGCATTCACCACAAACAAAAACAAACCTAAAGTCAGAATGCTGAAAGGCAGCGTCAGCAATGTAATAATCGGCCTGACAACCGCGTTTACAAATCCGATAACTACAGCAGCCAGCATCGCCGCCGGAAAGCTCGTCACCGCAATACCTGGTACAATGTTAGCGGTAATCACCAGCGAAACGGCCGCTACTATCCAAGTTAAGAAAAAACTTAGCATATCTTTTTTTCATCTCCATCACTATTAATTAAGATTGTAGCTGTTTAGGCGATCGACCAAAGTTCGGGATACACTACCAAATACCCACCTTGCGACCACATCAGATTTATGAAACTCCGGCAACTAGCAGCATTCCTCTTGGCGCTAACCATCTTCATCCTGCCGCGCGCAGCCCAAGCTCAATCTAAATATTACCCACCGCCGCTGTCCTTTAGCAATGCCGAACTGACAAGACGCGATTTTTCTGGCCAAACGCTGCGCGCCGCTGAGTTTTCTAACGCTAATATGGACTTAACTAATTTTTCTAATGCCGATTTGCGGGGAGCAATCATGAGCGCTTCGGTGATGACTCAGGCGAATTTACACGGCGCAAATTTAACTAATGCCATGATCGATCAAATTAAATTTACTAAGGCTGATTTAAGCGATGCAATTTTAGTGGAAACAATTTTGCTGCGTTCTACTTTTGATGAAGCTGATATTACTGGTGCTGATTTTACTGATGCAATTATGGATGGCGCACAAGTTAAAGAATTGTGCAGTAAAGCCAGCGGAATTAATTCTCAAACTGGGATTTCTACTCGCGATTCCTTGGGATGTCGTTGATTTATTTTATAATCCCATTATTTCAATTTGTGGAACAGAAGGTACGTAGTTGGGCTTTAGCCCTGTTTAATATATACGCCTAAAGAGGGCTGAAGCCCAACTACGTACCTATTTTTATACAGAAGGTACGTAGTTGGGCTTTAGCCCTGTTTAATATATACGCCTAAAGAGGGCTGAAGCCCAACTACGTACCTATTTTTATACAGAAGGTACGTTGTTGGGCTTTAGCCCTGTTTAATATATACGCCTAAAGAGGGCTGAAGCCCAACTACGTACCTATTTTTATGATAATAAAACCACTCTGGGGAAAGCTTGTTCCGGGCGGGCTAGAAGCCCTCCCCACAAGTAATAAACAGACAAAATTAATGTGATTGTGGAACAGGCAGGAAAGCCTGTTCCTGACAGCTCAAAACAGATTTATTAAGGCTTGGCTTTTTTCTGAGCAGCCTCATAATGCTCGCTCATCAACTGATTAACTTCTGGATTGTAAATCCGCAGATAATTCCAGTAATTCTCAAACACCGATTTCACATATCCTTTCGTTTCAGGAAACGGAATCTTTTCCGCAAAAGCATCCGGATCGCTAAAACTAAACCTCTTCAACCAATCTGCTACCGCATTCGGCCCTGCATTGTAACTCGCCACAGCTAACATCGAATTATTCTTGTACTCGTCGTGAGTATGATCCAAATACCAAGTTCCGAGTTTAATATTGTCGTCCACATCCTCCAGTGAATACTTTTTGAGGTTAATTTTTGCTGCTACCCAAGTAGCCGTTTCAGGCATTACCTGCATTAAACCAGTGGCGCCAACTGCTGATTTAATTCCGGGCATAAACCGCGATTCTTGCCGGATTAATGCTGTCACTAAAACAGGATTTATTTTCCGTTCTTGCGACCATTTCGTAATGTTTTCTAAGTACGGAAAAGGATAAAGTGCTTGCCAATAAGCTGGCTGCTGTCTGAGTGCTTGGTATTGGGCTCTATCATCGGGTTTTTCCCGCTGGCGCAAACTCCCCACCATCCACAAACCGTCTAAATTGTCTCCGACTCCAATTCGCATTAAACCGTCGGTAAACTGTTCGGCTATAGTTGGTTCGACGCGGTTGGTAAATTCTATTTGCCACAACGTCCAAGCATCTCTATCTTGACCTAATTGATACAGTTCTTTTAATGCAGGAGATCCGGCGGTTGGTTCGGGGCGCTGAGGCTGTTGCACTACCTTGGGAGATAAGTCTCGGACTGTGGTAAAGTCGCCTACTGGCCAGCCGAGAAATACTGCCGATCGCCATGCGAAATATGATTCTGGATAGCGTACAATGGTGTACTCAAAGGATGTCTTGGCATCCTGTTCGCGGCCGAGTTGCTTTGCCCATTTGCCGACCCAAAATGCTGCTTCTGGTGCTTGTTCGCTGTCGGGATTATGGGTGGTTAATTCCCTCGCCCACTGCCAAGCTGATTTTAAATCTCCGCCTTTGGCATACTGTTGGGCGATCGCCCAACGCAATTCGGCTGCTGTATCAGAATTGTTGTATTTTGTCAATAGCAACTTGCGGGTTTGTGAGGCGGATTCACCGCTGCCTGCTTTGTCGAGAAGTTTGGATTTATCTAGCAAAGCTTCGGGGGCACGATCGGGGAATTTGGCGATCGCGCGATCGAGATACACGATCGCATCCTTGGGCTCGCTCAGCCGTGACAGCCGGATTAAACCCATACCAGTATCTTCGTCATTGGGGAAATCCCGCACTAATTCTTGATAGGCAATTCTCGATTCCGGGATTTTACCGTCTAGCCACAAACCGCGAGCTTTGCGGTAAACATTTTTGGCGGTGCGGGGAGCTTTTCCGTAAGCAATCGCTCCTTTGCCGTAATCCTGTTTTTCCCAATAGCCAAAGGCAATTTCTTCCCAATCTTCGGGTTTCAAAGTGGCGCTGTTTTGCTGCGCCAGTTGTTCTAATAATGTACCGTAATCTTTGACATAATGACCGTGCTTTGCTACTAGCAGCATTAACTCGGGCTGATTGGGATTTTCTTTTAACTTCTTCCGGGCTATTTCTACACTGCGCGGATGTGCGGGAAATTCAGTAATTGCTTGCTTCCAATATTCGGGTTTCGACTTGCCTAGAACATATAATGCTTCGGCAGATACTGGATCGCTAGAATAGTTTTTAAGCAATTCTTCCCAAGCTTTTTGTGCTTTGCCTTTGTCGCCGCTCAATTGGTAAGCTTGCGCGCGTTTGAGGGCAATTTGAGCAGCTAAAACTGGATATTCTTGCTCTAAATTTTCCAGTAACTTTAATGCTTTGGTGGCATTTCCTTGCTGGATTAAATCGCTGGCAAGTAAGTAGCGGGCGCGGCTTTGAGGGGAGATTTGCTGCTTGTCGTTTGAATTCTCAGATCGATCGCCCGCGAGTTCGACTAATTTTGCCGATCGCTCATTGGGTGACAGCGATACCAACATTTTGACTTCAGAGGCGGAATTCGCTGCATCCCGAGGCCGCTGAGCCTTCTGGAAGGGGCCGACACCCATCCATTTCGCCGCACCAACCACAGAGGCGATCGCCATTATGCAAACTGAAATGCCCATTAAAACAGAAACTCGGGTTTTGCGTCGCTTTAGCATGGGAAAATTTAAGAAAATAACAATAGAAAATCGATCGCCAGCGGACTTGGCTGATATCGTACCAGAATTTATCAGAAATTTGGGTTTAAAACCCCGTCCTTCGCTTGACCGCTTTCTGCTATGGTATTCGTAGGTTGCTGACCGTGAGAACGTGAGGAAACAGGTTGAACGTCCTACTCCGGGATCTCAAAATCTTTAACCGTCATCGGACTAGACATGAAACTGTAAGACCAAAACTGACATTGTTGGTAGAGGCACGATTCAGCCCAAGAATCCTCGTACCTTGATAGTCGAGGAGTGTCAATTAGATGTGTAGCGGAGAATTTAGGCGATAAATTTATTTGTCGAACGAAGGAAAAACGACAAACCAGCAAGGACAAAGTACAATCAAAAATCTAAAATCTAAACTGTAAATCAAAACATGGAATTTCTAGTCACCGATACACTCCCCTCTGCTTGGACGGGAGATGCCCTCGCAATTGGTCTATTTGAGGACGCTCTCTCGATCGCCGGCGACTTGGCGCAATTAGATGAAAAGCTTGCAGGCACGTTGAAAGAGCTGCTAATGGAAGTAGATTTTAAGGGCAAAGCGGGCCAGAGTGCGATCGCCCGTGTCGGCGGCAATAGTCCGATTCGCAAAATTGCGATCGTCGGTTTGGGGAAAGCCGCAGACTTAAAATTAGAAACCGTGCGGCAAGCTGCGGGCGCGTGCGCCAAGTTAGCCAAAAAGGAGAAATGCAAAACCCTCGGAATTAGCCTTCCGGTGTGGCAAAGTGCGCCGGATGTTACAGCAAGTGCGATCGCCGAAGGTGTGGAACTCTCGCTGAATCAAGACAACCGTTTCAAATCGGAACCCGACGAGAAAAGCCCGCAAGTAGAACAAATTCATTTACTCGGTTTCGCCGGTACCGAAAGTGCGATCGCCCGCGCCCGCCAAATCACTGCCGGAGTTATTTTAGCACGGGAATTAGTCGCAGCACCTGCCAATTATGTCACCCCGATTACCATGGCCGAAACCGCTCAAAGTCTAGCAGCAGAATGCGGTTTAGAATTAGAAATATTAGAGCAAGAAGATTGCGAAAAACTAGGCATGGGAGCCTTTCTCGGCGTTGCCAAAGCATCCGACTTGCCGCCGAAATTCATCCACCTGACTTACAAACCCGCAGGCACACCCCGCCGCAAAATTGCGATCGTCGGCAAAGGATTAACCTTTGATTCCGGCGGTTTGAACATCAAAGGTGTCGGCAGCGGTATTGAAATGATGAAAATAGATATGGGCGGTGCCGCTGCTACCTTGGGAGCCGCAAAGGCGATCGGACACATCAAACCAGATGTCGAAGTTCACTTTATCAGTGCCGTCACCGAAAACATGATCAGCGGCCACGCCATGCGCCCTGGAGACATCCTTACAGCTTCCAACGGCAAAACAATTGAAGTCAACAATACCGACGCCGAAGGTCGTTTAACCCTCGCTGATGCTTTGGTATTTGCTGATAAGTTGGGAGTTGACGTAATTGTCGATTTAGCCACTCTAACTGGCGCCTGCGTCATTGCTTTGGGCGAAGATATCGCCGGTTTGTGGAGTCCTCAAGATAGCGTCGCCGCCGAAATAGTCGCCGCCTCAGAATTGGCAGGCGAAAAGTTTTGGCGAATGCCGATGGAAGAGAAGTATTTTGATGGCTTGAAGGCTTTGCACGCTGACATGAAAAATACAGGGCCTCGTTACGGCGGTTCGATTACGGCGGCGCTATTTTTGAAGCAGTTTGTTAAGGACACTCCTTGGGCACATTTAGATATTGCTGGCCCAGTTTGGAGCGACAAGGAAAACGGTTATAACGGAGCTGGAGCAACTGGTTTTGGAGTTCGGACTCTGGTGCATTTGGTGCTTGGTGGTGCTTAATTAACTGTGGATTGGCTAGCGCAAAAATAGAGATTTTTGCTGCTGGCAATCTGGGTCATAGCAATCCTAAATCATTTGTGAATTTGTAACTCCCTCCCCGCAATTTCGGGGAGGAAGTCAGGGCCGTTTGGTTGTCGTCTTAGGTACGTAGTTGCGCTTCAGCGCTCTTCATAATCTCAGCAAAAAGCGCTATTATTTATTATCATCTTAGGTACGTAGTTGCGCTTCAGCGCTCTTAACAATCCCAGCAAAAAGCGCTATTATTTATTATCATCCTAGGTACGTAGTTGCGCTTCAGCGCTCTTAACAATCCCAGCAAAAAGTGCTATTATTTATTATCATCCTAGGTACGTAGTTGCGCTTCAGCGCTCTTAACAATCCCAGCAAAAAGCGCTATTATTGATTATCATCATCCTAGGTACGTAGTTGCGCTTCAGCGCTCTTAACAATCCCAGCAAAAAGCGCTATTATTGATTATCATCCTAGGTACGTAGTTGCGCTTCAGCGCTCTTCATGATCTAAACAAAAAGCGCTAAGTTCGCAACTACGTATTTGCGTTCATCTCATTTAGGCAAGGGCGAAGCATTTCGGTACATAATTTATAGCCTTTCTCAAAAAGATGAGGTATAACTGACAGCTCATATAACTACTAAACTCACAGGGCTAAAGCCCAACAACATACCTTATCTTTCTGAAAACCGCTATATCGAAAATTATTCTAGAAGCACCAGGGATCGGAAACACTGCGCGCGATTATTTTTACTCCCAGAAACTTCAGTCAGCTTACAGGAACTACCAATTGCCTTTTTCCCCATTACCACCCTTTGATATCGTTTCCGGTTGCATCGGTATTGTTTAAACCGTCAACTGTCAACTATCACAGGGCAACTGTCAACTGTCAACTGTCAGCCGAAGCTATACAGTTTTGACATTCCATGCAAAAATAGCTGTTTCATAAAAAATGAAAAAAGTATATAATTATGTAAACATTTTTCAGCCACCGAAATCAAATAATTATATTTGATGGATTTGGATTGCTGCAAATAACTTTTTTCTTGAAATTTATGCAAGAATTATTAACATTTTTTTATGCAACACTGCCTGCATCTTCCGCACTTGGCTGCGACGGGCTGGCCCAGTTGCGACTGTACGCTGTTTTTGACTCGCTGACGGCACTCGCTTATTGCTCTCTGGCGCTATCTTTGGTTTATTTTACCCGCCAAAGTTCTCACAGCAAGATTGGAGGGCTATTTGCTGTCGGTTTTTTGGGCTGCGGCGCTGCTCAATTAACGCAAGTTTGGACGCTTTGGCATTCCATTGATTGGCTGTCGGTAGATCTCAAAGCTGCAAGTGGTGTGATTTCTTTGCTCTTAGCCGGATTTGCGATCGCCCTGATGCCGAAAGCATTTACCGAATCTGACTTAAATCTCACAGAAGATATTCCACAACAGCCGTTAAAACAGCTAGCAGAAAATCAGCAGCAAGATGATACACAGACAGCAGAATTGGCAAAACCACCGACAGACGATATTGTCGATCGCACTTTAACTCTCAGTTCGTTAAGCGAACTATTACAAAAAGAAATTGCCGATCGCCACCGGATTGAGGAAAAGTTGCAATTGGCTCAATTTGCGATCGACCGATCGGCAGATGCGGTATTCTGGATGGGAGCGGACGGTAAATTTTTGTACGTCAACGACGCCGCTTGCTGTTCATTGGGATATTCTGCCACAGAATTGCTCGATCTAACTGTGCACGACATCAATCCCGATTTTCCCGAAACTGCTTGGAATTTGCACTGGAAAGTCTTAAAAAGGTGCGGTTCCGTTAATATTGAAGTTCACCACAGCACTAAATACGGTCGCATTTTTCCAGTAGAAATTACGATCGACCATTGGCAATTTAACGGTAAAGAATATCAGTGCGCCTTTGCTCGCGACATTAGCGATCGCAAGCGGATTGAGGCAGCTTTGCGGGAAAGGGAACAAGAATTTAGATCGTTAGTTTCCAATATTCCCGGTGCAGTTTACCGTTGCAGTGCTGCGGGGCGATCGAGCTTAACTTTTATCAGCAGCGGCATAGAAGCTATTTCCGGCTATCCGGCAGATAACTTTATGCAAAAACCCGTGCAAGCTTTTTCTAGTATAGTTCATGGCGATGACGTGGGGCAGATCGATAAAATTGTCGATCGGGCGATTAAGACAAGACAACCTTACGCGATCGAATATCGCCTGATTCACAGCAACGGAAACGTGCGGTGGGTTGCAGAAAAAGGTCAAGCTATTTTCAACCCAGACGGTCAAATTTCATCCCTCAACGGCGCCATTTTTGACGTGACAGAGCGCAAAGCAGCGGAGGATGCTTTGCGACTCTCCGAGGCGATCGCCAACAACAGAGCCCAGCAGCTAGAAATAGCTCTCAAAGAACTCCGAGAAACTCAAGCTCACCTAATTCATACCGAAAAAATGTCAAGTCTCGGTCAAATGGTAGCAGGAGTCGCCCACGAAATCAACAATCCCGTGAGTTTTATCTACGGCAATATTTCCTACGCCAGCCAATATATGAGAGACTTATTGCAGCTTGTGGAACTGTACCAAACACACTATCCTCAACCACAAGTAGAAGTTCAAGAATATATTGAAAACATAGATTTAGAATTCCTGAAAGAAGACTTATTAAAAATATTCTCTTCGATGAAAATGGGAGCAGATCGCATTCGCGAAATAGTTCTGAGTTTGCGAAACTTCTCGCGTTTAGACGACTCGGTAAAGCAGCCTGCCAATCTTCATGAAGGCATAGACAACACACTGCTAATTTTGCACAACAAACTGCGAGCTAGATCCGAATATCCCGAAATTAAAGTCATCAAAGATTACGGGAAAGTACCCTTAATTGAATGTTATCCAGGTCAGCTAAATCAGGTATTTATGAATCTGCTTAGCAACAGTATTGACGCCTTGGAAGATGCTTGGAAGCAAAAAAAGCGTTCCTCTCCTAGGGCTTCGCTAACGGGTAGTGGCAACTGGAAACCAACTATTAGCATTCACACAGAAGCCCTTAACGAAAATATTATTTGCATCCGGATTGCCGATAATGCGATCGGCATGACAGAAGACGTGCGCCACCAATTATTTGATCCGTTTTTCACCACAAAACCGATGGGGAAAGGCACCGGTTTGGGCTTAGCCATCAGTTACCGAATTGTGGTGGAAAAACACGGCGGAACCTTGATCTGCCATTCGGTTTTGGGCGAAGGGACGGAATTTGCGATCGAGCTTCCATTATAAACTAGCTATAGATAATTTTACTTGCAAGTTGGCAACTCGATCGCCAACTCCGTCCCCTCTCCGGGTGTCGAAAAACACCACAACTTCCCCCGATGATTTTCCGTGACAATTTGATAGCTAGTTGCTAGCCCCATCCCCGTACCTTTACCCACCGGTTTAGTCGTAAAAAAGGGATTAAATATTTTTTCTTGAACTTCGGGAGTTATCCCGCAACCGTTATCATGAATCGAGATCGACACGCGATTGTCAGCAGCGAACGAAGTGGCGATCGCGATCCGACCAATATAATTTAATTTGGCGCTGGGTTCTAGGCTTTCTCGCCTTTGTTCGATCGCATCGATCGCATTCACCAGCAAATTCATAAATACCTGATTTAACAAACCGCCATAACATTCAACCAGAGGTACTTCACCATAATATTTGGCGACATGAATTTCTGGTTTTCCCGCCCTACCGTTCAAGCGATTTTGTAAAATCACTAAGGTACTTTCGAGATTCTCGTGAATATCTGTGCTTTTTAAATCCGCTTCGTCCAACCGCGAAAAAGTCCGCAGCGACTTAACAATATCGCTGATGCGCGCGGCTCCAGTTTTCATCGATTTCAACAGCTTATAAAAATCATTTTCTAGATACTCAAGCTCGATATCTTCGATAAAATCGGCAATCGCCTGGGGCGGAATCGGATAATGCTCTCGGTAAAGATGAATTAGTTGAATTAACTCGCTCGCACAATCGGTAGCAGGTTGAATATTGCCATAAATAAAACTGACTGGATTGTTAATTTCATGGGCAATTCCGGCAACTAATTGACCCAAACTAGACATTTTTTCCGCTTGAATTAACTGAGTTTGGGTATCCTGCAACTTTTTCAGGGTTGCTTCTAATTCTTCAGTTTGCAGCCGCAGTTGAATTTCTGATTGACGCACTGCTGCTTCCGCCTGCATCCGTTCCATTTCCGCAGCCGCACGGGTGGCAAATATTCTCAAGATAGCTGACTGCATTTCTAGATATTTCACCATCGGCTCAGTATCCATCACTACGAGCAATCCCCAACAATTTCCAGCGGCATCTACAATCGGTACACCCGCATAACTTTGGGCTTGGAGACTTGCTAAATTATCATCTTTGGGGAACCAGCAGTGCAAGAGATTGGGATACCGACATATCTCGGTACACCGCTCGACATTTTGACAGGGTGTCTCGGATAGATGGTAAGTAAAATTATCCCCAAATTCATCTCCCGCCCAAAATGCTAGAGTTGTGGCGATCGTTTTTTCAGAGTCACCAAATTCAGCAATCAAAGCATAGCGAACTTCTAGTGCCTTGGCGAGATATTGAACGCAGCTTTTGAAGAATGCTGCGCCGGTTTTTGCCGCCGTACCTTCGACTACTAAGCGGAGAGCTTGCTGTTGGCGTTTGCGATCGGTGATATCTCTGGCGACAAACACCACTTGCTCTTGAGACATGGGAGAAATCCTGGCATCAAACCAGACTGAGCGATCGCCAATTGGTAATGAGTATTCCAACTGCGTCACGCATTGATTGGCGATCGCTTCTTGAATCGACTCTAGGAAAAAATCTGCTGATTCTTTGGGTAAAACTTCGTGAAGAGTTTTACCTAAAATTTGAGCGGTAGGTTTGTACAACAAGGGAGCCGAGCTGGGAGATATTTTGAGATAGCGTCCCTCTGCATCCAGCACCATAATCACATCCTGCATGGCGTTAAATAGTGCGATTAATTCTGCTTGAGAGGCAGCTAACTCTAATTCTGCGGTTTTGCGATCGCTGATATCGCAATGAGTGCCGATAAACCGCATCGGTTCAGATTCTTCGTCCCATTCCACCACCTGACCACGGTCTAAAATCCACTTGTAAGAACCGTCTTTGCAGCGCAGGCGGTGTTCGTTGCGACAGGTAGAAGTTTCGCCGCGAAAATGTTTGGCAAAATCTATATAGCATTGAGCTTTATCCTCTGGATGTACCCGACCGTCCCACTCTGCTAAATCATTCACAATTTCGTGTTCTGCATAGCCCAGCATCGCTTTCCACTGCCTGGAAAAGATGACTTCATTGGTTTTGAGGTTCCAATCCCAAGTGCCATCTCCCGCTCCTTCTATAGCCAACTGCCAGCGGCTGTTACTTTCTTCTAAAGCGATTTGTGCTTGTTTTTGAGGGTGGATGTAACGCGCTATTCCCAAACAGGCAACGAATTCTCCAGCGTCATTTACGATCGCGGATACATTGGCAGAGTGCCAGTAATAGTTGCCATCTCGATGCAAAACTCGGTACTCAGATCCCCGCAGTTTCTCACCTTGCAAAGAGCGATCGAGAGTATTTTTACAAATTGGTAAATCTTCTGGATAAACCCAATTAGCAAAACTCTCATGTAACATTTCTGCTGCTTCATATCCCATGATTTCTTTTAATTGGGGACTGACATAGCTGAAGGTGCTATCGGGATTGACGATATAAACCATATCGTTGAGATTTTCCACGATCGTGCGGAATCTGTTTTCACTGGTTTTGATGGCAATTTCTGCGGCTTTGCTCTCGGTATTGTCCCGAACATAGCCATGCCAAATAGTGCTGCCATCGGGTTGTCGCTGCGGTGTAGAATCGCCGCGCAACCACCGCAACCGCCCGTCGGGAAAACACAGCCGGTATTCGCAACACCAAGGTGTCTGATGTTGGGCAGAATCGAGAATCGATTGATAAACGCGATCGAAATCTTCAGGATGGAGGTGATTGAAAATACAAGTCGCATCTTGTTGCACTTGTTCTCGGGTAACGCCGTAAATCTCTTCCAGTCTGCCGCTGGCATAGGGAAAATGGAAACCACCATCAATATCCATGCGAAACTGATAAATAACGCCCGGGATGTGGCGGGCAATTTGCTCTAAAATACCAGTATCTGTGGGACTGATGGGACTCTCCGGTGCGATACCTGCTTCCCGAAGTTGAGCTTGGGTTTGGGCGAGTTGGCGGGTAAGTTCTTCGACTTGTGTTTCGGCTTGTTTGCGCCCTGTAACATCTCGCATGACTAACAAGTAGCGGTGAGGCCAAAAGTTGAGCGTTATTGCATATTCGACGGTGCGAATCTCTGCATCAGCCCGCACTAACTCAAATTCACCCTGCACTTTTTCCGGTTTCTGGCATTCTTCCCACACCTGTTGAAAATTCCAGCTTGGTTTTGCAAACTCCCAGATCCAGCGCCCGAGGAGTTGTTCTCTTTTTAGTCCAAGCAATTCGCAGGCGGCGGGGTTGACATTGAGGTATCGCCCTTTGTTATCGGCGATCGCGATCGCATCTAGAGCAGTTTCCCAAATAGTCCGCAATTTCCTCTCTCTGAAACAAATCAAAGTGCGATCGTCTGCTGCTGATGGGGGATTGATTTCTCGATCGCCGTCTAAAAATTCAGACATAAATTATTGAATCAGGTGTAAAATAATACATAGTATTTGCGTAATATCGCCAACCAACTTACGAGTTACTCTATTTCTACTAATTCTCAAAACTCACAGAACAATAAGGTTCCTCGTACCGGAACACCCTTAAATCCTGAAAAAAAGTGACAATCTCGCCTCGACGCACCTGAGACAATAGTTAGGCAAACACAGCCAAAACTTGTAACTGTTGCCAGACAAAAAGAGCATAGAAATCATTTTCTATACTAATTATACAGAAATTTTCAGCATTCTTATAAGTAGATTCACTTAAATTCGCGGGCGAAAACAAAAAGTTTTATGTTTTTTTGATTAATAAATCAGAACCCTGACGCTCAGAAATCGATATTTGTCAACAGCAAAGACACGCAAATATCCGCAGATCGGATTAATTTTAAATCTGGGGAGATTTGGGTGTCTTTACTTGGATTTGCGGTGTTATGCTGCTTTATTCGCCGTAATGGCCACCAGCAACCTTACCCCGAAATACTACGTAGTTGTAGATGTTGTAGAAAATCATGATCGGGATCAGAAAGCCGATGAACACAATCATAAATACCAGGGCGCTGGGTGCCGCCGCCGCTTGGTAAATCGTGAGTTGTGTCGGAATAATGTAGGGAAAAACAATCAATCCCAAACCGATGAAACTGAGCAAGAAAATCATAATCGTCCAGACAAACGGCGTGCGTTCTTGTTTTTGTTCCAGGCTTCTGAGCAAGAGTCCAACCAGCAGCAATCCCAGCACGGGAATCGCCGCAAAAACATAAACTAGCGGTTTATCGAACAATCTTGCTCTGGTACTTTCATAAAAAACCGGAGTGGCGATGGTAATCAAAATTGCTCCGATTAATGTTGTCACCGCCGCAATTTTAGCGGTGCGGTAGTGATTTGTTTGCAATTCCCCATCGGTTTTCATAATCAGATAGGTGGAACCGATCAACACGTAGCCTTGAACCAGTGTCAAAGCCACCAAGATCGATCGCCAATCCAGCCAATCCCAAGTAGTCCCCACAAAGTGACCCGCTTCATCCACCGCAATGCCTTCAAGCACCGCGCCGAGGGCAAATCCTTGAGCTAAAGCTGCCAAAAAACTGCCCGCACCGAAAGCATAATTCCAAAACAACTTGCGGTTAGAATGCTCGCGAAATTCAAAGGCTACAGCCCGAAATATTAAACCGAAAAGCATCATGCAAATCGGTATGTACAAGGCAGTTAAAATTGTGCCGTAAGCCAAAGGAAATGCACCAAATAAAGCGCCTCCCATTAAAACCAGCCATGTTTCGTTAGCATCCCAAACATTGCCCAGACTGGTCATTAAAATGCCTCGGCGCTCGTCATCAGAAGCAGTCAAAGATAATATTCCCACCCCTAAGTCAAAGCCATCTAGCATGACATAGAGCAAAAGAAATAAACCCAAAATGATGAACCAGACTTGCGGGAGAAAATGCTCCAAAGCTTGCATAAAATCTCCTATTGTTGTGCTTCTACAGGGCGTTGATCGGGAATGTGTTCTGCGAGTTCAGTTTCGATCGCAGGTTGATTGCCTAAACCAGGTACTGACAGATTTAAATTAGGGCCTTTGCGGATAATGCGGCTGCCAAAATACAAGGCGCAAACAAACAAAAAGCTGTAAATAATCGCAAAGAAACTCAGAGAAGTTAAAACATTGCTAGCGGGGATATTTGATACGCCGTCAGCCGTGCGAATTTGCCCGTATAAAACCCAGGGCTGTCTGCCTACACAGCGCACAATCCAACCCGATTCTACAGCGATATATCCCAGGGGTGCTGCTAAGATCCAAGCGCGCATCAACCAAGGTTGACTGCTAATATTTTCAGCGGAAAGCTTGCCTCGCATCCACTGAATTGTACTGAACAGCATCAATCCTACAAAGAAGAATCCAATCCCGGACATGATGCGGAAACAATAGTAGATTAAACCTACCATCCGGGGTCGATCTTCTGGTTTCCACTCTTTTAAACCGAGGACTGGTTCGGAAAGTTTTTGTTTGAATTCTAGAACGTATCCTAAGCCATTGGGAATTTTAATTTCCCAGTCATTTTTTTGGGCTTTTTCATTAGGCAAGGCTAGCAAAGTCCAATCGGCTGATTCTCCGGCTGCTGAGGTTTCCCATTTAGCTTCGATCGCTGCTAATTTTGTCGGCTGATAGTGATAAACTTGTTCGGCGCTCAAATGTCCGATGAATATCTGCAAAGGTGCAACTGCGATCGCCGTCGCTATGGCAATCTTTAAAGATTTGGAAAAGAAGGCTTCGTTGCGCTTATTTAGAATGTACCAAGCGCTAATTCCACCAATTACAAACAGGGAAGTTTCTAACGTCGCAAAAAACATATGTAGAATGCTGTTTAATGCGAAGGGGTTCATAATTGCTTGAAAGTAATCGGTGACAACAAACTTGCCATTGACCATTTCTCCGCCTGCTGGAGTTTGCAGCCAAGAGTTAGCGACTAAAATCCATACAGTGGATAGGTTTGCGCCGAAGGCTACCATGATGGTAGCGAAATAATGGACGATCGGGTGAACGCGCCCCCAACCGAATAGCATAATTCCTAAAAAGCCAGCTTCTAGCATAAATGCCATTGAAGCTTCAAACCCTAAAATGCTGCCAAAAAAGTCACCCACGGCTTCGGAAAATGGTGCCCAATTCGTCCCAAATTGAAACTCCATGGGAATGCCGGAAGCTACACCAATACCGAAGTTGAGAACGTATAGTTTCGACCAAAAACGAGCGTGGTGGTAATAGTCAGGATTGCGAGTTTTCAGCCACATTCCCTCAACAATTACCAGATAAATTCCCATTCCAGTTGTCAAAACTGGCCACAGCATATGGAATATGGCGGTTAGCGCAAATTGCATCCGCGATAGCGCCACGGTATTAGATAAGATATCCATGTTTGTGTCCTTTGGTCAGTTCAACAGAGATTAGTTTGCACAATTTTTAGAATTGACATTAACTACAATGTAATGTAAAAATTCGTGACATTTTGTATGGTTGGCAATTTTTAAGGTTTTATACAGATTTGATTTGTGTTTTTTAATACGTTTATCGGTTGTTTTTATTGGAAAATAGGTACATTTGAATTTATGGTTGGGTGGGCGGGTTTACCAGATTATTGGTTTTGGGCGATTATTTCGGTGAACCAGCCCTTACAAGATTGATATTTGTTGATGCGGGGATACGATTTTAGTACATTTGAATTTATGGTTGGGTGGGGGCGGGTTTTTGAGATTGTTTGTTTTGGGCGGTTATTTCGGTGAACCCGCCCCTACAATATTGATGTTTTTTAGGGGATAGGATATTAGCGAACGGTGACTGTATGACTGAGTTGGGTGGGCGGGTTTTTGAGATTGTTTGTTTTTGGCGGTTATTTCGGTGAACCCGCCCCTACAATATTGATGTTTGTTGAGGGGAATATTATATTATCTAACTGTGACTGTATAACTGAGTTGAAAGGGTTTAAATTTAGCTGCGGCTTTGGGTTTTCCGCTGAGTTTTAACTCGTAGATTCCTGCCTTGGGAAATACAATTTCTGCTCCGGGAATGCCTTGGTAGCGCTCGGCAGATACGGCTTTTAAAGGCGGTTCAATCAGCGGTTTATCCCCCTGTTTGTGATTTTTTGGATAAACCGCTAGCTGGCAGTTGCACTGCTCTAAGGGGATAATTTGACCGCCCCTGCGAGTCAGTGCAAACCACACTTTTGCAGTTTCTCCGGCGCGGGGATTGTGGTTTGGTTCGAGGTGAAAGGTAGCGGCGACATCTCCCGAGATTTCGACTTCGTGGGCGATCGCAGTTGTGTTTAGCTGCGGTATGGGAAATATTCCGGCTTGTACTAGCAATCCCAAGAAGACTAACAATCCTAAACTTTTACTTTTCTTTGACAGGTGCAACATAGAAATTATCCAGTGATAAAATTGACCAAAATAAGCGCGATCGCACTAACAAAACTAACACCGCAACCGCGGCTAAGACGGCTGTCACCAGTCGATCGTACAACTTCCATTCAAAACCGCCGAGATAGTGGGAGCCGATGAGGGCTGCGTGAAGGGCGCACAGCAAAAAAGCGGGTACTGTTAGCAAATGAATTTGCCGCCACCGCTTCCCTAAATAATTTTGAAGCCGATCGCAACTTGTCACCGCTGCGGGTATCATCAACAGCAGTCCCAGCATTCCCAATGCCATCCCTAATTGATGCTGCGGCAGCATAAAAGATACAGCGTCAAAATTCCATTGCAGCGTATGATCTAGCATATGAAACGTGTGGGCAAGGGCGATCGCAAACCCTCCGACACCCAAAGCCCGACGGTAGCGCAACAGTGGCGGCAAAAACTTGCTGAGCGGACGCGCAATCAGTGCTAGCATCAAGCATATTAGGGCTGCGTGGCCTGTCAGATCGACCATTTCATCGGTTCGCAACAGAGTAATGATGCCGATCGCCAGTGTCACCCAACCACCTGCGCGAAACAGTTTACTGCGTTTGTGGGCGCTGAATCTGCCAGCAAAAAATCCCACTCCCAGCATAGTTGGCAAGGTACCCGCTCCAAAAGCAAACATCGTTGCCGCACCCAAAATTGGGTTTCCGGTTTCCGCTGCTTTGATTTGCGCTGCATACAGGAAACCGCAGGGAATTAAACCCCAAAGCAAACCCAAAGCCAATGGTATCCACCAGTTGTTTTGAGTTGAAATCTTGGTCATTGCACTGCTGATGCGATCGTGCTTCACTGGATGCAGCAATGGCAAACGCGGCAGCAAATCTGGTTTAATTTGTACCAATCCAAACCAAATTAGCATTGTACCGGTGATAATGGCGATCGCCCGCCGCCACCCGCTACCGATACCTGCCATTTGCCCGCCTGCAATCAATACCGAACCCACTCCGCCAATTGCAGCGCCAACTAAAGCATAAGCCACAATTCTCCCCACATTTAATAGCAGGTGAAAGCGGAAGGAAGCTAATTTATCTTTGTCGGTACTTGACAGGGAAAAAGCCACTGTCAGCGGGCCGCACATTCCGGCGCAGTGTCCGAAACTGCCGAGAAATCCTAAAGTTGCAATGAGCAGGATGTCTAGCATTTTGAGTCAGGGGATTTTAGATTTTAGATTTTACATTTTAGATTGGTTTTTACTGCTTATGTCATGTCTGGTCAATTACCCGCGATCTGGTTTGTAGTGAGGACTTTAGTCCTTGATTCCTAAGGACTAAAGTCCTCACTACAAACCCTTTTGATTGTGGTCAACTCTCAACTGTTTTGAATGCCGATCGCCAAAATCCCCAAAATTTTATCAACTTCATTCAAAAAATACTCTAATAAATCTATTTTAACTGATTGCCCTTCCAGTATCAAAAACTTCCAAATTTCTCCCGTTGTCACCACTCCATAAATCTTTGATACCTGATTTCCCTCGCGCTCATTAAACAGTTGCGCTGCATACATTTCGGCCACGTACTGACCCAACCCAGCATTAATATTTTCCTTTTTTGCCTCAACGATTAAAATCGCAGGTGCGCTTAGAATCAAAAGTTCTACCGATCGGCTAATCAGAAAATCGCAACTCCCGTTTAATCCCAAGTCGCTATCAACCGTAAAATCGACACCCGAAAACAAACTAATGCGATCGGGAAACAGTCTGGTGAACTACCCAACACCCATCTGAGCACAGATAGGGTGTAGGCTTCCCAATTCATTGGGGATTGCCTCGGTCTTCATGGCTTTTTTACGTCCTGATAACTTTGGTCTTACATCCCCTCCAAGGGCAGAAGAGCTAGTTCCTAACTCCAAAAGTCGCAAACCTTCATTTTTAATATTGATTGCAGCATTAATATCTCTATCATGCTGTTTCTGGCAGTGAGGACAATCTACAAACCTTACGCCCAATGAATCATAGCCTTTCTGTAGCATCGGGATTGGTAGTAGAGTCTCGCTACAAAGTTGAGAAGATGGGAAAAAACGTCCTATTTCTTGGTAGGTATGACCAAATTTCTCAGCTTTGTACTTGAGCATGGTTTGAAACATCCCCCATCCTTGGTCTGATATCGATTTTGCCAAGTTGGGATTTTTTACCATGTTCTTAACTGCCAAATCTTCTACACAAATAACTTGGTTTTCGTAGGCTATTTTGCGAGATAGCTTGTGTAGAAAGTCTTCACGAATTCTAGCTATTTTGCTAGAAACTTTGGCTAATATTCGTCTAGCTTTACGACGTTTATTAGAAGTTTTATCTGTCTTTTTAGCTAATTTTTTCTGTTTGCATTTTTTATTATTTTCTAGTTTGGCTAATTGCTTTTTAGGTAGGTCATATTTTGAGCCTTCGGAAGTTATAGCAAAGTGCTTCAATCCTAAGTCAACGCCGATAGCTTCCCTAATTGCAACTACCGGATTGTCATTTTGGTTAAAAAGAATAGATGCGTAGTACCTGCCGTCTGCATTTCTCGATATTGTTACAGTCGTGAATTTAGCATCAGGTAGTTGTTTGTGAAACACAGTTTTCATTAACCCCAGATTACCGGGAAACTTAATAACAGAATCCTCTGGCATCAGTTTGATATTTTGGGGATATTGAATTGATTGCTTACCATGTTTAGATTTAAAGTTAGGGAATTTAGCACGACCCTCAAAGAAATTGACAAACGCACTTGAAAGATTGAATGTTACTCGTTGTAAAACTTGGCTATAAGCTAGTCCCAACCATTCAAATTCTTTTTTTAGTCCCGGAAGCAACTTATCCATAGCTGCTTTAGAAAGCCCCTTGCCTGTTTCTTTGTACGCGGTGGTTGTTGCATTAAGCATATGATTCCACAACCATCTAGTATTGCCAAAACATTGAGCTAGATATGATTCTTGCTTGCCTGTAGGATAAATTCTCATCTTAACTGCTCTATACATGGTATCGACCTTACCGTGTTTACATATTCATAGTAACACATTTTTGATGATTGTTTCACCAAAAACAGAATATTTTGCTCGTTTCGTCGTCGTAGTCTTCCCGGTTTTCGCTGCGCTCAAATGTGGTCAGACTACACTCCTCAACTCACGCGCAATTCATCTCGACACTGACAAACGTACAGGTACAGTGTGAGCCTTCTTGCTGTTCGAGGTAAGTTCCAGCAAAATCGGCGCAATAATCATTTCTGAGCGCGATTTTTCCGTATTGCTCGCCAGAGCAAAAGGAACATTATAAGCTAAAGTTTCTGTTAAATAATTGCTGCATTTTAAATCAGGTACGGCCGAAAACAAATCTTGTCTGGGCGAAATCGTTAAATTTAAAGATTTTTTGACACTTGCCAAACTAAAATCGCTGTAAGCCATACCTTTTGCCCTTAATTTTTTACTTTCTTAGGACTTCTACCCCATCTGACTGACGCAAGCTACCCCGCGATCGAGGGTGCATCTTAATTTGGCAAGGGCGAAGCATTTCGGCACATAATTTATGAGTGAGAACCAGAGATTGACTGCCGAAATGCTTCGCCCCTACGAATATATTTGCAAAAATCAGATGCACCCGCGATCGATCGACGGTTTGATTCGGATACCATAACTGTCAACTGTCAATTGTCAACTGTTATAACTACTTTTGTTCTGGATGCGCCGCCGCCGGCGATGTCGCTCCCATTTGATTAATAGCAGCAATTAGCTGATAAAGCCGCCCCGCATCCCGCTGGTTGAAATGCAAAACTAGGCGCGGTAAAGCGAAGGTTTCATCTGTGGCTTCGGCGGGCAGAGCTTGACTTTTTTCAATTTTACCGTCTACCAAAATATCGCTAAAATTAGTATTTAGCCGATCGACATTCTCGTCAGAAAGTTGAGACTTCAAGCGAATTACCAGTTTTCCGTCCACGTAACGGCAGGAATGATAAACCAGATAAAAACTCGCGATCGCCTCACAAGCGACATTTATATCGTCTGTAATCGTGTACAGGCTGCGATCGTCCGCTGAAATCAAACCCCGACCCCGCAATTGTTTTTGTACAAAATAATTCCAATCGTGCCAATAATCGCCTCCGGGTCGATCGAGCAAAACCAAAGGGGCCGGCCCAAACTTGCCAGTTTGAGTCAAAGTCAGACACTCAAAAGCCTCATCCAGAGTGCCGAAACCGCCGGGAAACAAAGCCAAAGCATCGCTTTCCCGGAGAAAGAATAACTTGCGGGTGAAAAAATATTTAAAATTGAGCAACTTGGAGTCGCCCGCAATGACAGGATTAGAACTCTGCTCGAAAGGTAACTGAATGTTCAGCCCAAAAGAACGTTCCGCAGTCGCCCCCTCATTCCCTGCCTGCATAATCCCCCCACCGCCACCAGTAATCACCATAAATCCCTGCTGGGCGATCGCCCGTGCAAACTCTCTGGCTAGCAAATATTCCGCCGATGTCGGCGACACCCTCGCCGAACCAAAAATCACAATTTTGCGAACGTGGCGGTAAGGATAAAACATGGAAAAAGCTCTCTCCATATCTCGCAGGGACGCCGCCATAATCTTCCAATCGAGGCGATCGAGTTCCTCTCCAGCCATTTGCACGATCGTCGAGAGCGATCGTTCGATCCACTCAGAGTGCTTTAACATTGGCAGGCGATCGATTAAGTCGATCGCATCAGCTTGGAGGGACTCAAAACCTTGACCAGAAGGAATCATGAATTTTTCCGAAACGGTAACAATTTGTTGGTAGAAAAAATTAAGGGGCAAGCCAAATTTAGAAGCTAATAGCCACCAGCAAATAGCGCTGCTAGCAACTAATAACTTTTCCAGTAGCTTTACCCCGGTTTTGAAGATAGTTAGCTTTCGCGGCCCAAAAAAACAGCCCGAAACCTCTGGCAGTTTGGTTAAATGTACTTTTCCAGAGTGTTGGCCAGAGTAGTTTTCGGAACTGCCCCAACCACCATATCAACCCGCTGACCGCCCTTAAATATCATCAGCGTCGGAATGCTGCGGATACCGTATTGGCTTGCCACATTAGGATTCTCATCGGTATTAACTTTTACTACCTTCACCTGCCCTTCATATTGCTGGGCAATTTCGTCTACGACGGGCGCCACCATCCGACAGGGCCCGCACCAGGGAGCCCAAAAATCCACTAGAACTGGAACTTCGCTATCGAGCACTTCCTGCTTAAAGGTAGAGTCGGTTACTTGCGCGGCTGCTGACATCCCTAGCCATCCTTGTAAATACTATTTCTCGGATAACAAGTTTAGCAAAAAGTGTCACCACTTGCGTCAGTCGATTTTACGATTTTAGATTTTAGATTTTAGATTTACTTGCAGCATTGAATCTGGGAGCGTGAACTTCGATCGAATATTTTGAGTTCTCCACTCCTGGCGCCCGGGGCTGGTATCCGTTTTTGGGTAGGGAGCGACGACTTTAAGAGAAGGCTTCAGAAGGAATTCGAGAAATGGAAGTTATAAAAAGGCATTCGGCCGCAAAAAATTCTCTGTAACTCCCCCTCCCCCTCTCCCCCTCTCCCCCTCTCCCCCTCTCTCCCTCCCCCACTCTCCGGATCGAACAGCCTTAACCCCGTACCAGTCAGTAAAGGGGAGCGCTTGGGGTCAAAAAGGAACCGCCCGAACAGTAGTCCGGGCGGAGTGTGGTGTGAGGAGTGAACGGAAACATGCGTCTCCGCTTCTTATATTGTGACACCTCCTTCTCGATAATTCCACAACATTCTGTAAATTTCGAGACGATCGCACAAATTTTGTCAAGGTATCCTGGTATTCGATCGGTAAATCTACTTGCCCATGCCCAACTGCTGAGCTTTTTGATAAACTTTACCCTCAGTCAGCAGAGAAGGAGCAATCACCACTTCCACTTGCTGCATCTCCTTAATATCCTTAGCGCCCAGAGTGCCCATGCTAGTTTTCAGAGCTCCGAGCAAGTTGTGCGTACCGTCATCGAGCAGGGCTGGGCCCCGCAAAATTTGCTCCACAGTCCCAGTAGTCCCCACGCGAATCCGAGTGCCTCGCGGCAAAACCGGGCTGGGAGTCGCCATCCCCCAGTGAAAGCCCCGGCCCGGAGCTTCGGCGGCCCTAGCAAAGGGCGAACCAATCATTACTCCATCGGCGCCGCAGGCAATGCACTTGCAGATATCGCCCCCGGTAATTAAACCGCCGTCAGCAATCACCGACACGTATTTGCCAGTTTCGCGATAGTAGTCGTCCCGGGCGGCGGCGCAGTCTGCTACCGCTGTCGCTTGGGGAACGCCGACACCCAATACCCCCCTAGATGTGCAAGCAGCCCCCGGCCCTATGCCCACGAGAATGCCTGCGGCACCAGTTTTCATTAAATTCAGGGCGACTTCGTAGGTGACGCAGTTGCCCAAAATTACGGGTATTGGCATCTCTTGACAGAATTGGGTCAAGTCCAAAGATGCGATCGACTCTGGGGAAAGAAAAGCAGTCGAGACTACAGTAGCCTGCACAAAAAATATATCGGCTCCCGCTGCGGCAACTGTTAAGCCGTATTTGCTCGCAGCGGCCGGTGTACCGCTGACGGCGGCAATCCCTCCTCCAGCTTTAATTTCTTTAATTCTGAGATCGATTAATTCTGGCTTGATGGGTTCGGCATAGAGTTGCTGCATCAGGGACACAAATTCGTGGTTCCCAACAGAAGCGATGCGCTCTAAAATGGGTTGGGGGTCGGCATAGCGGGTTTGAATTCCTTCTAGGTTGAGCACGCCCATTGCTCCCAATTCCGACAGCAAAATAGCCATGCGGACATCGACTACTCCGTCCATGGCGCTGGCGATGATCGGGATTTCTCGATCGATCCCGCCAATCTGCCACTTAGTATCTGCCAAACTCGGATCGAGGGTACGCTGTCCCGGTACGAGCGCGATTTCATCTATGCCGTAAGCTCTGCGAGCGCTTTTGCCCCGCCCAATTTCAATATTCACGCTGTTTCACTTCCACAATGTATTTAAATTAGACTAACAAAAAGTTCGCCGACCTGTGGGTAACGATCGCGCGGCTGTGTTTAAAATAATCTCGTCACTAAATTCTGATTTTATGAAATCCAAGGAGATACTTTTCCTCAGCAACGGCCACGGGGAAGATGCGATTAACTGTCAAATTGTCAATGCTTTGAGAACATCTGCGCCAGATATTCAGGTTTCAGCGATGCCCATTGTCGGTGACGGGGCTGCTTACAGTCGATCGACAGTACCAATTATCGGGCCCACCAGTCCCATGCCATCTGGGGGAGTTTTTTACATGAATCCCCTATTTTTCCTCAAAGATTTGAGGGCGGGGCTAATTCGTTTGACTTTGCAGCAAGTGAAAGCTGCTTCGGCGCATTCGCAGCAATGCGATTTGGTAGTAACGACTGGGGATATTGTCGCGGCGGGGTTCGCCCATGCCACAGGCCGCCCGTATATAATTTTTCTGTCGGCTCATTCTACTTATTATGAAGGGCTAGCCGATTTGGGTTTCCTCTTGAATTATTTGCTTTCCTCCGAGCAATGTCTGGCTATTTTCACTAGGGATGCTTTGACTGCTGCGGACTTAAACCAACAGGGTTTCGAGAAAGCCATATTTGTCGGCAATCCTGTCATGGACAACCTCAATGCTATAGGCAAAGATTTGCAGTTAAAGCCCGGAGTTCGGACGATCGCCCTTCTGCCCGGTTCGCGGCTCCCCGAAGCCAACGACAACCTAGTTTTGCTGCTAAAATTGGTCAAAGAAATTGCCGCCAACTCTACCTTACCAGTGCAGTTTCGAGCAGCCTTAGTTCCAAGTTTAATGCTGGAATTAGATAATATTGCAGCGCGCTCCGGATGGCTGCACCGAGAAGGAAAGTTAGTTTGTCAAGAAATCAAACAGCATGGTAGCGAAAAAGCAGCAACAGTTGAAGTAATTTGCTACTCTGATGCTTTCGCCGACATTTTGCAGCAGTCTAATTTAGTAATCGGGATGACCGGAACTGCGATCGAACAAGCCGTAGGCTTAGGAAAACCAGTAATTACCATCCCCGGTAACGGCCCGTCATTTACCTATCGGTTTGCCGAGGCTCAAAATCGGCTTTTAGGTGATTCAGTGCAAGTTATTGGCAAAGAACCAGCAAATCCTGAGATTATCAAAGAAGCTGCCGCTTCAGTCGATCGCACTTTGCAAGACAAAAAATATTTAGAGACTTGCGTAAAAAATGGCTTAGAAAGAATGGGGCGATCGGGCGGTAGCAGCCAAATTGCCGATCGCTTAACCAAATATCTTTCTGATTAATTGGAGTATACTGCTTAAACAATTGAGAGTTAGCAGTTGGCAGGAAAGCAGTTGACAGCGAGGTTTTAAACAGTTAATACTCAACGCCTGTAATTCTTAAAAAGCTAAATTTAGTTAGGAGAGGGATGGGCTTCTCGCATCCCCTGTTGTTATCAGAAAGAATTGGTTGAAAGCCCCAAGCCCGCTCAGGAGAAATTTTAAAAAGACGATTCATTACTCCAATCCTCTTCCTTCCAGGTAGAGGTCGCCCTCAACTGTCAACTGAAAAGTCTTGCCCAATGTTCCCAATTGAATCGATAGAGTTCATATTGCCAGCGTTCGTGAAACTCTGCTACAGAAATATGCAATGCTTGGTTGATGAGTTCCTTTTTCCGATATAATACAATACCGTTTACTTAACGCTTTTTAGGAATTTAATCTGACGATTTTCCTGGCAATACAAACATTTTTTGCAAGTCAGATTCTTCCTAAGTCAACCGTATTGCGATATAATATCCATTTGGCAGTTTGAAATCTATCCCAATCAATTTGCCAAATTGCTAATCTTGCCGTATCTTTTTGGCGATTGCTATGAATTGGTTCCCATGCGATAGATTCCCAATCGTTGAGTTGTACTGAGTAATGCAAGATATTGGGGTTGTGAATGTCGCGATGATAAAGTAATTTCCCGAAATCTGGATGATGGAAATTATTGTTGATTAAATTGTGAATATAATTTGACATGATTTTCTGATTTATTTGCTCTTACTATTATAGATATTTTTAAGTAAAGCACAGGCGATCGATGGCTAATGACTAATTACCAATTACCCACGATCGAATGTACCTCATGTTACTGAGAAAAGTGATAGTCATACCATTGGGGGATAATAACTCATCCGATTGGGTGAGGCGGAGTCGAGAGTTTGTGGCTGTATTATTAAACGGTTATTTTCAGGGAATCTATCGATGAAGTTGAAAGCTCTGTTCACTGGTTTAGTTGGTCTGACAGTTTTAGGAAGCGGTTTGTTGGCAGTGGAATCTGCGATCGCCCAACCAGCCTCTGTTTTTTGGCCGCTGATTGACGACATTCGCCGCCAATTGCCGAAAGGCTTGAAAATGCGACTGCCTGCCTCTATCCCCGCTACTCCGATACAGCTTTATCCTTTCATTGAGTCCGATGGTAAAGTATTTAAAGTTAATATCGGAATTAAGCCAGACTGCGCTAAATCTGCTAATGCTTCGTCTTGCACTGTCGGAGTATTCGCTGTGGTTTCACCCGCTAATTCTAAAAATTGGCCTGGGCAAGATAAGGATATTTCGCCAGTTAATTTGAGTGGTGGAATTCGTGGCTACTATTTAGCAAAAGGTGGTGGCAGAACTATTTCTTGGGAACAGGAAGGACTCAGATATGCCGTAGCGGTATCGGCGAGTGCAGTGTCTCAACAGCAGTTGCTGGATCTTGTTAATTCGATGGTGAGTCAACCGGCGATCGCCAGTATTCAATAATCGCACAAATCTAAAATTCTGAATTGCTCAACAATCTGACTATTTTTTGGGCATCGTTCAATTCGCCGACTATTCGCCGCACGGGTTTCGGCCAGATTTTAATTAAAGTGGGAGTTGCTGAAATCTGATCTGCTTCTGCTTGTTCGGGATGTTTTAACACATCGATTACTTTCAAAGTGTAGGGGCGATCGAGACATTGCTCTAGGAATTGGTATAAAGTTTTGAGGGTGCGTTCGGTGCTGGGGTTGCTCCCGGAAACAAACAGCCGCAAAACGTACCCTTGGGTTGGTGGCGGTGGGGTGAGTCCTGTTGGTTTGGTTCGCGGGAACAGCGGAGATTGTCGAAAGTGGGAGGGAGGCGCGATCGCAGAATTGTGAGAGTCCGATCGCCCAACGTCGATCGGATATCGTACAACTAAGTCGTGATTTTCCCAAAGTTCGGGGAATTGTTCGTGATAAGTGGCGATCGCCATTGGTTCGCAGATTTCGTCGCTGCGGGCTTCCCAAACCAAGTCGCCCGTGCCAAAAATGGCATTTAGCAGCGTTTGATGTCGCAGCACCGGGGGGTATGCCTCGGCTGCCACCCGCAACTGTCGATCGGTGCGATCGCGCCAGCAGTCAACGGTTGCCGTGTAGCAAGGTATCAGAAAATGGGGCGGTTCCGACAAACCGAGTATCTGCTGTAGGGCTACGCACAACTGCAAGTGCCACTGAGTTTGCTTGCGGGAGTCTATAGAATAGATTAAGTCTCCCCCTGGTGTAAACAGTGCAATGCCTTTGAAAAATTCTGGCAAAATCGGGCGATCGACTTTCATAAAAATAATACGGGATGCGGGAAACGAGCGCGTCTTTAGACCTGAGAGGAAAGCGACGCGAGGGACTTCAGTCCCCGTGTTCTTGAAAATGTGGTATAATTTGAATTGTGAGTAAGAACAAAAACATCTACGTGTTGAAACATCCTAGTATCGGAGAAATCCCTGCAACTTAGTACACAAGAGTGAGAGGTAACACAAAAAGAGCGGTGGGATGGCAGGATGTTGAGCGTACCGTGTCTTGGCTTAGCGATGGATTCTGAAAGCATTGGAAATAACAATCATTAGCTAGTAACTATCGCTTGACGATTGGTGACTAGGTAGACGGCGTTTGACGGCCGTAACGAGATTAGATTTAGGTAATACACGCTTGTCTAATTCTGTCAGTAGAATCTCAGTGGCGTTGACTCCCTGAGAGTGTCAATGAAGTACCAATAGACTTGCATTGCATAAATCTTTGATTGATAGATATAGCCTTTCTCTAAAAGGTTCGCGGACCAATTTTGCCAGGAAAAGCTTGACACTGTAACGGTTGCAGCATACCTCGGCATACCTCATCTTTCGCTCGAAAGGCTATAAACCGCAGATGCAACGCAGATCAACGCAGATCATTTCAAGACTTGAGAGCGATTTTTGCAATCTTTTGTAATAACAGTTAACTATTAATTAATAACAGTTAACTGTTAACACTTAACACTCGACCTTTAGACTCGACCTCGGAGCATCTGGGCCATTTCGTTCGGGAACGGTGAGTTTTCTACAGCCAGTTCTTCAGTAATTCTACCTTCTTGATAAAGGCCGTAGAGCGACTTATTCATCGTCGTCATGCCTTCATAAGTATCTTTGATCATGATTTGATTGATTTCCTCATTCTGCCCCTTCAGAATGTATTCCTTAACCACGTCGGTATTGATCATAACGTCGTGGAAAGCAGCCCGCTTGCCGTCTGTGGTTTTGCACAGCAGTTGAGCAATAATCGCCACTAGGGATTCGGAAATTGAAACCCGTATGGCCTCCTGTTCTTCCGCCCCGAACATATCCAGAATCCGGTTCAGGGTTTTAACTGCACTGTTGGTGTGCAGGGTTCCTGCAACTAAGTGACCTGTCTGAGAGGCTTTGAGGGCGATTTCCACCGTTTCTCTGTCCCGAATTTCTCCTACTAGCAGCATATCCGGGTCTTGCCGCAGAGCGCCTTTGAGAGCGCTCATAAACTTGAGGGTGTGTCTGCCGACTTCCCGGTGCTTGATCAAGGATTTTTTGCTTTCGTGTACGAATTCTACCGGGTCTTCGATCGTGATGATGTTGTAGGCTTTATTTTTGTTGATGTAGTCGATCATGGCGGCCAAGGTGGTCGATTTGCCAGAACCTGTGGGGCCCGTCACCAAAATCAGCCCTTTGTGGTAGCCACATATTTTCTTAAAGACTTGCGGCAGGTTCAATTCCTCCATTGTCAATATTTTGGCAGGAATTAGCCGCAGCACCATCGCCGGGCCGGCCAAGGAGTCCATGCAACTGATCCGAATGCGGACGAAGCCGAAATCGAAAGCGCCGTCAAAGTCTAGGGTTTTTTGGAAAATTTCAATTTCTTCATCGCTCATGCACTCGCGCAGCCAGCCAAAAAACGTATCTAAATCCGACGGTGGATAGCCGATGTCGGCTATCTCGCCCCGGTTTCGGAAGCGCGGGAATTCGTTGACTCCGAGGTGAAGATCGGATACTCCTTCTTCTTTGGCTCGCATTACCAACTCTTTCAAAGTCGGAATTTTGCTGTTGCTGGAATTTTTAGGTGTGGCGAAGGATTGGGGCGCGGGTGCCGGTGGCTGTGTGGCGGCGGGTGGTGGGGGTGCTGGTGCTGGTGGCGGTGCTGGTGGCATTCCTGCTGCTCTGGGAATGCCTGGAGCTGGAGGGCGGGGCAGCCCGGGCGGTGGGGGAGCTCCGGGTACGGGCGGACGAGGAGCTGGCGGATGCTGTTGTGTCATATGCGCTACTTTGAATTTGGTGAGAAGGCTGACTCGAACAGTTGACACTCAAGGCGCGTAAACGCACTGAGATTCTTTAGAAGGAGATATCCACCGTTGGACATTGCTCGAACCGCTACTCGTAGAGCCGCTTAGTCGAACTCTACCGCAGCGCGACAGGGGGTGCCAATTCCCACTATTCTCTCCGCTATTTCTAGCATTGAGGCTACTTTGATTTGTTGTGAGTGATTCACTCGCCCCAGAGTCTTTACTTGCAAAGGCTAGAGGTAGGGTATCATTGGATACCAGTTTAACCATTTCGGTTAAACGTCTTTTAACTACAACGTCCAATTGCTAGGAGTTTCACCTTACTTTAGAGGTCAACGTGTGTGTGTCTATTTTAACACACTTCCCACATATAAAGCCGTCCTGTAAGGCTTGCCCTGAGCTTGCCGAAGGAACGGGGGTTGCACCCACAATTTCTGATGATTTGTGGAAGTTGGACAATGCCGATCGCCCGAAGAGGGTTTCTTGCACAAAAGCTTAACTGTTCAGATCAGTTTATCTCAAGAGGGGGTCGCAGCAAGGAAATATTCTGCTGTTTGCACGCGGGCGATCGCTCTGGGCCTACAATCGAATATGGATTTTCGACATTTTTGAATATTTTTTTAAAGGGAAAGACTTTTTCTTAAAAAACAGTATTATAAAACTTTATTAAGTTTGTAAGCAGTAGTAAGCAATAGTAGTATCATATAGTCAAAATGGTCAACTGAGAGAATTATTGCGAGCATCAAAAAATGGAGAGTCTGAATGCAACTAGCAGAGAGGCACATCATTAAATCCACCGAGAATCGTTTTGTTGAAATTGATGAACTAGCCTTTAAATCCA
>NZ_JAEQCE010000110.1:18932-29427 GCF_020738665.1 Microcoleus sp. PH2017_08_TRC_O_A | reverse complement strand
GCATCTCATTTGTTGTGCAAAAACCATTTTTTCGAGAGGTACGTAGTTGCGCTTCAGCGCTCTGGGAGCATCTCATTTGTTGTGCAAAAACCATTTTTTTTACAGTGCTGTCCACAAAGAGCTAGCTGTATAATACTTGCTCTTCGTGGACATCACTATAACAATAAAACTGAGATAATCCCAGCGCTCTTATATATAAGAAAGAGCGCTGAAGCGCAACTACGTACCTTTTTTAAGAGCGCTCAAGCGCAACTACGTACCTTTGTTAAGAGCGCTCAAGCGCAACTACGTACCTTTGTTAAGAGCGCTCAAGCGCAACTACGTACCTTTTTAAGAGCGCTCAAGCGCAACTACGTACCTTTGTTAAGAGCGCTCAAGCGCAACTACGTACCTTTTTTGTTCTGATGCACCCTACTCAACTGCGATGTTTATGACACAGCAATCAGTTGACCAATTCTGTAATTTCGGGGAAATCTTGATACGACTCGGGAAAAAATCCCTCGGCTTCAGTTCGCGTAATATGGCTGTGGTTTGTGTCATATTTTGAATTCTTGCTGCAAGCGATCGATAATTGTATTGCGCTCGATGGTAGCTAGAATCTCTTGAATGACAGTATCCTGTCCCAGGGGGCCCCAGGTGCAGCCTCTTTCTAAATAAACTTGGGCGGCGCGACCGACAGCGTAGGTTCCGTAGGCTGCTAAACTAGCTTGAGTGACAGCGACTCCGGCGAAAGTCGAAAAGCCGATTTGTGGGGCGACAGCGGCCGCACTTTTCCCAAATCCCAAGAGGAAACTGCTACCTAATTCTCCCAAAAGTACGCCGCCAGCGCTGGAGAAAATAGTTTGCCAAAGTTTGCCGGCTTCGTAACCAGTCATCGGTAAACAGTAAAGTCTGGATAAAGAGCGAATTAAGGCTAAATCTGCAACAGTTGCGCCCATGACATCCAGGAAAGCAACAGGATTTAAGCCGACAGCTAAAGCTTTGTATTTGGCAAATTGCCAGATTAAATCATCGGCTTCTGTTTGGCGCAATTTGAGAACTTGATGAGCAAGATTTGCTTCGGCATCTCTAGCTTCTACTAAAGCATTAAGTGCGAGGAGCGATCGCCCTTCTCTGTTAAGAATTGTCAAAATTGTGTGTTTGAGTTCGTCTATTTGGGGAGGCGGCGATTCCCATTCGTTGGTGATACTTCCATCTGACCATTCTACGCGCACTTGCATCGGTGCGGGTTCGGCGGCTACCATGACTATTTCTAAGGATTTGGCAATTTTAGCGGGTGGTTTTGCTGTAGATTTAGGAGCAGGGATGTTATTTTGGCGATCGTCCAAATCGTCCCAATCTTCCTTATCTGTTACCGCCTCGGCTGCTAGCTGTTCGGAATTTCCCAGCGCTTGCAAACTTTGGTAAATAGCTTTTCTGTCTAATTCTGGATACAGATCAATTTTATTAAAAACTAAAATTAGCGGTTTTTGAGCAGTTTGCAATTCGCACAAAGCTTGATATTCAGTGCGAGTGATATCGCCAGCTACCACAAACAGAATTAAGTCAGCTTGGCGAGTTACTTGTTTCGCCATCTCGCCGCGCACTTCCCCGCCAACTTCATCAAGTCCGGGAGTATCAATTAATTCTACTTGAACCCCCCCCTGCCCCCCCTTACCAAGGGGGGGTTGGGGGGGTTCTACGCCCTCCAGGAAGGTTAAAGGCACATTCCAACGTACAGAACGAGGCCACTGAGTCACGCCGTTGAGGGGGCCTGTTTGCAGGATTTTTTGACCCAACAGCGCGTTTAATACGGCTGATTTGCCGCGACTGACTAGCCCGAAAGTAGCAATCCTAATTACCTTGTTGTCAAGTTTTTCGGAGGTAGAAGTTAAAATATCTAACTGAGTTTGCAGGGCGGCTTCTAATTCTGTGTTGTTCGAGTTTTTTTTGCCTTGGCGCAGGTAGGAGTAGCGCGCGAGGGCTTGGCGCAAACTGGCGCGGGCGAGGGATAGGCGATTTTCTTGAAGGGAATTGTCAGCCATTGGCGATCGGCTTTTTTAAGCTATGTAATTGAGCATAGAAATATAACATTCTATTTCTTATTTTAATACAATTTTTGATAAATTTTATGACTTACCCAACTGTCCCACGAAATCAAGGTACGTAGTTGCGATTGAGCGCTCTTATTTATATATATGAAAGAGCGCTGAAGCGCAACTACGTACCTAATAGGTCAGACCCTTTTTTAGGGAATCTAGCCCTAATCGTAAGACAGACAAGGTTTCTGGCCGCCCCTGGCTCCAGAAGTATTTAATTTGCTGCCGAATTAACAGCCTGGGCCCCAGATGTCTGAGGCGAGAGACGACTTGCAATTTGATTGACGAAAGATTGCAAGAAGGAAACTTGTTGATTTTGCTGAAATACTGCTTGCAAAGTTTTCGTCAACTGATTGAGACTGAAAATGCCTTTGGCTGCATTTTCCAGTTCTTGATTTTGGAAATATTCAATCAAACTTAGTCCAGCTATTCTGGTAAAATAGGCTGCACTAATTCCCTGCACTGCGCCTCCGGCTGCATAGGTAACGGCATTGCTTTTGAGCAGTCCAGTAATAGTTTGGGTAGACACTTCTACCAATCCCAGTTTGAACATTTGGGTTGCCAAAGTTGCCGCTACTGTCTTAGCTTGGTCTAAGGAAAACTCTTGCTTGTAGATAGCGCCGAGGTCGATTACCAGTTGGGTGCTGATGGCGGTTGTGGCTAGCAAGTCTAAGGCGGCAACTGGGTTGGCAAAAACGGCGGCGGCGGCGATATACTGATATTGTTCGATGATGGGCATTGCCCGATCGCGCCTCACGACATTCAAGCAAGTTTTTGCTTCTAATTTAACCGTTGCAGCTTCCCGCACAGCACTCGCCCAGACCAACTGTTGCCCTTCTTGAGTGACGATTTGAGTCAATCTTGCTGTCAGCGGTTCGAGTTGAGAGACTTGAGTTTCAATCCGTTCTTGAACAGTGCCGTCTGCTTGGTGCTGCCGCACTTTAATCGAATTAGGGGAAGCTGCGATCGCAATTATATCTTCTGTCCCCAATATTCCTTGCATTCTTTGGTGCAACTGCTGCAAAATTTGTGACTGCTGCGCTGGCAAATATTGGTCTAGTTTGTTCAAAACTAGCAGCACGCGCTGACCTGCGGACGCTAGTTGAGATAATGTTTGAAACTCGGAATCCGTGATGTCGCCCGCCGTGACAAACAGCACTAAATCACCGCCGATTTTGGCATCGGAATTTGTGGTATTGGCAAACAGCGGTGCTGTTTCTGAGAAAATCTGCTGTTGTGAGTCTTGGGATGCCCAATTAGAATTTAAAACTTGAATTAAGGCAGTTTTACCGACAGCTTTGCCGCCAGTTACGGTAATCCGCAAATCTTGTCTGTCTAATTCGGCTTTGAGTCGATCGAGCTTTGCTGTTAGATGAGCCGGATTTACCGAGTTTTGAGCTTCTGAGGCGAGCAGTTTAATTGCTGCTTCGGCCTGCGCGATCGCTTTTTCGGCTGCTTCCCGCTTGGCCAGGGGCTGCGGGAGTTCGAGTTCGAGTGTGGGAGATTGTTGTTTCCACCACCAATACCCCGCACCGGCAGCCGTCAAGCCGATGAGTGCCGTTTCTCCCATTTCTGAACCCGAATGCTGTAGAGTTTCCAACAGCCAAAGCGCTGCTGAAAGTCCTATTCCGCCTATCAAAATTGGTCGCCGCAAGTTAAGTGTCATTTTTCCCTTCCTGTGGGTATTATCGCCAAGCTTAACCTTACCGGGCTTGGTCTCCCTCCCTATATTCCATCGTACCTCTGCGACATCCAAACTGGCGATCGGGCGATCGGGCGGATTATACCATAAACCTTTTGCGGAAGTTCAAAAAGTTTGTAGTAAGGACTTCAGTCCTTGCTGTTGAGTTAAGCCAGCAAAAAGTGAAGTTATTACTACAAACTGTTGATATTTGACACTCTCCGGGAGTCAACGCCACGGAGATTCTTAAAACCACAACTTTAGTCTTAAAGGCGCTGTCAAATCGCCTCTACACACTCAAAACAACTACATCTTGCGAGTATTGCAATCGTGCTTACTTTTCCTTTGCTTTCGTCCTGCCATCACAATGCCAGATAGGTACGCTCTGTGTTCACCATTACTTGTTTACCCAGGCTACGGACGTATCGAGACGAGATAACACGGGGGTTGCTCCCTAATCAAACACTTCTTCGCATAGATGGTTATTCTTACTCAAACTTATTATAGCAATTTTCATGTTCCGTAGGGAAGAAAAGCCGTCCTATAAGGACGGGGCTTCAAACCCATTCTTTTTGGTGAAAAAGTCTAGGTAATTATCTAATCTCCCAGACAAATTCCCAAACCGCGGGCCGTTTTAACCAGAGTACCATCGAAGTCTACAGGTCTGTATTTGGCGATCGCATCTTCCAACGGAACACTCACAACTTCCCGCTGTTGCCAAGATACCATGCGGTCAAATTTCTCTTCGGCAACTAAATCAACTGCTGCGACACCAAAAGCCGAAGCAATTAATCTTTCTAGCGGAGAAGGCGTTCCTCCGCGTTGAATGTGTCCCAAAACTGTGACGCGAGTTTCTGCACCGCTACAATCAGAAATTGTATCAGCTAAATACTGACCTATGCCACCTAATCGACTTTGGCCTAAGCGATTTGTGTGCATTACTAACTCGCCTGCTTCTGTCCGCACAGCCTCCGCTACTATAATTAAACAGTAGTTTTTTCCGCGTTGTTGGCGTTCTTGAACTTTGGCGCAGATTTCGGAAATTTTGTAAGGAATTTCGGGAATCAGAATTATATCAGCACCGCCAGCAATTCCGGCACTAATCGCAATATGTCCGGCATCGCGTCCCATGACTTCAACAATCATCACGCGGCTGTGACTGGCCGCTGTAAAATGTAAGCGATCGAGTGCTTCTGTGGCAATATTGACAGCAGTATCAAAACCGATCGAACGCTCGGTAATACCGACATCATTATCAATAGTTTTAGGAATAGCAACTAAATTCAAATTACCTGCGTTGGCAATCTTTCGGAGAATGGCAAGACTGCCATCGCCACCAATCCCAATTAAGGCATCCAAACCTAGTTGATGATAGCCTTCAATAATATCATCAGAGCGATCGCGCAAAGTTCCATCAGGCATTGGGAAAGCAAAAGGATTGCCCTCATTTGTCGTCCCTAGCATCGTACCGCCAATGGTGAGCCAGGAGTCTACTTTCTCCACATTTAAGGCAATTGCTTCAGGAGGACGACTCATCAACCCTTTGGTGGCTTGACGAATCCCCATCACTTGCCAATTGTATGTTCCCGTCGCGCGGTAAACAACGGCTCGAATCACGGCGTTTAAGCCTGCACAGTCACCCCCGCTGGTGAGAATGCCGATACGTTTTTGTTCTCCCATAATTTAGCCAGACTTTTGTTCCTCAGAACACGGTTGATATTTTTAGATTCCGATTCGTTCAATCCTGATTTTCGACGTAAGTAGTTACAAATAAACTTTACTCTGTAACAGAATGTAAAGCTATAATAACCTTTGTAATTGCTTCGTTTCACTTTGTTTCACTGGCAATGACATACTTATGTATTTTCAAGCTTCACCTAATTGAGCAGCTCATCTCTGATCCACCCTACAAGCTTGATAGCTAACTTTCGTAGCGTCCCAAATCACCGTCTCAAATACAACATAAATTTTACTTGGGATTGAGGCGTTTAGAAACTTGGTTAACGATACCGCTGAGAATTGCACCGCCCATCAGAATGCCGAGGGCAGGATTGAATACCGGCTGCCACAGACTGTACCATAAATCGAAACCTAGATTCACCCCGGTCGATCGCCCTGCAACGGCGATCGCAAACCACCCAAAAATAGCCAAGACGAAAAACACATCAGCGACTAAAATCAAGTTGAGGAAGTTAAGAATTTTATCTTTCATGGTCGATGGTTCCTTTTTGAGTGTATATGTGTCAACTTTTGGCAAGAGGTTGGCAAGGGAGCCGATGGATAGCTGCAACAGGCGATCGAATCAAGATAAAATAAAATATCATTCAATTGTTTTCGCATACTTGTGGTCAAAATATGGTTCGTTATACACTTCCTCAAAGCCCCGAAATTATTTTAACTGTCAAAGGGAAAGATTCAGCGAAAGCCCGCGAAGAAGCGATGGATAAGCTGATGCTGCTGATGGATGAAGGGAAGCTACCTACAGAGCTCGCAGAAGGATTTGGGCCCAAGCAGTTTGTTGAAGTTATCGAAGATGCTGCTGTGTCTGACGGCGAGGACGCAATTACTGAAGCAGTGCAGATTTTGAGCAATTTGGCAAGTCTCAAATTGAAGGTGATGGAATCCCGGGAAGAAGCCCTAAAAATCCGGGAGGCGATCGATATTTTGTTTACAGATGAGCCTGTGAGTGCGGAGGAAATTGGTCGTCTGAAAGACGGTTTTAAGGTTCTCAAAAACTTCGCTCAAGCTAATGTCCGCTATCGAGAAGCTAGGGGCAAAGCTGAGGAAGCTCGGGCAATTCTGGACGAAGCTTTGCAATCTGTAGAATCGGAAAAAAAGGCACAGAAATCAGCGAAATAGTAGCTAACTGTAGGCAGGGTAAGCGCACGTTAAATAGTAGCTCAGGATACAGATTAATAAGCCAGATACTGAGGTTAAAGGTGCAATGCTAAAGGTTTGTTAGATTTCCTCGCTTCGAGGCTGACACAAGGTGACACTCTCTGGGTATTCCCACCTCTTGGTTCCCGTTATGTCTCAAGGATTTGCGCCCGCTGCCCGCTGTTGAGCTGCCCACACAGGAGTGCGGTTCCCTTAGGAATATCAGCCTTAAGCCAAGGATTAGTAGACTGTTTTAAATCCGTCGAAGATCGAGCGAGTCGAACGGGGACAATGGCATCCTTTATCCGATATTCTGATCGTGGCGATTCTCTCCACCATTGCAGGCGGACAAAGCTCTTAAGCCATGGTGGAACTCTATGGCAGTAGCAAACAAGCTTGGCTCTCCACCTTCTTAGCACTCCCCAATGGCATCCCCAGCCCAGATAGCTTTCGGCGGGTGATTGAACGTCTCCACCCCAAACAGATGGAAGCCGCCTTCGATAACTGGGGGCGTTGCTGATTTACGGTATGAAAGGCTAAATAGGTCTGTCATAGAAACCAGTATCCACAAAGGTTTTGGATTTTAAACTTATTTTTTTCATACCATGATTAAGCAACGCCCAATATTTTAATAGAAATAGCAAAGAAAGAACACTCTTGACTGAAGTCCCCCGAGCCGCTTCCCTAGGAAGGACTAAAGTCACGCTTGTTTCCCGCATCCGGTATTGATTTTTATGAGCGATGACTATATGGTGAAGGTATTAGTCGCAGCGCTCCCTGAACTCTCTCAAAGTAGCAGTCCTACAACCTAGATGGCAAGTGCGTTAAATGGTATTAATTTGTGGGGTAGGCTTGCTGTGCCTACCCCTGTATGTATGTTGCTATTAGGCTAGGCGCGAACGCTCCTTTCTTTTTTGCTACCTTCAAAGTCTCGAGCCGACCCAACTTCGTAGCCTCCTGTCCGCAAGCGGCGGTCTAAATCGCTGGCTTCGGGAGAAGTTTTTGTGGCTTCTTCGATTGTCACTCTACCTTCAAGTACGAGTTTGTAAAGATCCTGGTTGATAATCTTCATGCCTTCGTAGGTGTCATTTTGCATCAACCGGAAAGCTTCATCATCATCACCTTTCATCAAGTAATCGTGCATGGCTGGCGTGTTCACCAAAATATCGTGAACTGCGACGCGGCGGTTGTCAACTGTTGGCAGCAAAAGTTGGGCAATTACTGCTACTAAAGAATCGCAAATTTGAATCCGCATCGCCTGCTGTTCCTCAGGTGGGTAGAGGTTTAACAAGCGGTTAAGAGCGTTGATGGCGCTGCGAGTGTGGAGGGTTCCCAATACTAAGTGACCAGTTTGAGCTGCTTGCAAGGCTGTATTGATGGTAACGCGATCGCGCATTTCCCCGATCAGGATGACATCGGGGTCTTCCCGCAAAACTGCCCGCAAAGCCTGCTGGAACTCGTGGGTGTGCAAGCCGACTTCCCGCTGGCTGACCAAGCATTTTTTAGAAGGGTGAATGAATTCGATCGGGTCTTCAATTGTAACTACGTGCTTCTGTTCCGTCTGATTGAGGTGGTCGATCATCGCAGCGACTGTTGTCGATTTCCCGGAACCGGTAGGCCCGGTAATCAAAATTAATCCTTGCGATCGCAAAATGACCTTTTTGAGAACTTCTGGCAACCTCAAGGAGTCGATAGTGGGTATTTCTAAACTGATCAACCGCAATACTAGGGCGCCACCACTGAGGGAATCAAAACAGTTTAGCCGACACCGCACGAAGCCCGGGTAAAAAATTGCTGCATCTAATTCCTTGGTAGCTGCAAACTGTTTTCGCTGTTCGGGGGTGAGAATTTCGGCTAAGTAATGTTCAAAAATTTCTGGCGTGACTTTGGGGTGGCTGGTTGCTACTTGCATGACGCCCCGAATCCGAAATCGAGGTACTTGACCGACTCGAATGTGAATGTCGGAAGCCGAGGCGGTATGGGCATCTCTGACCATTTGTTCGATCGTACTTACGGGAGTCTCAACAGCCCGCTGCTGTTGCTGCTGATGCTGCTGTTGCGCCAGGGGGTGTGCAGCAGGCGCCGGTGGTGGTGGCGCGGGAGTTGCAGCCAAGGGCGGCGGTGGCGGGGGTGTGCGGCGGGCTTGAGGGTCGGGTTTAACGGGTGTAGGATTGTTTAATGGGTTCATTTTTTAGTCTCCAGTGAGTCGATTTTAGATTTTAGATTTTAGATTTTAGATTGACTCGCAGCGCCGTGAATCTGGGAGTTTCAACTATGGTCTAAAATTTGGGGATTGACCGTGCGCGATCGAGTGTCGGGATCTTGTATCCGTTATTGGGCGGGGTCAAAGTATCATTGAAAAAATTCCCGATTTCTAATCTAATCGCTCGCTTGCTAATTCGGTGCCAAATGCTGAGAATATTTTACAATTAGGCTTGATGGGCGATCGAGCAATTAACAGTTTTAACTCCTATGAACATCCGTCACAAAATTGCCGACTGGCTCGAAAATCGCGCTGTTACTCCTGCCTACGCGGGTTGGCTGCTCTCGGGGATGACGGTGTTCTTTTTTGGGTCTGCTACTAATACAATGTCTGGGTGGCTGTACGCGCTCAGCGGTGGCAGTTTGGCGCTGCTGGTAGTAGCTGCGGTTTTGCCTGCAAAATCGCTGCGTTCCTTGGAAGTGCGCCGCCACCCGATCGAACCTGTGAGTGCGGGCGATAAAATCACCGTGGAACTAGAAATCGAAAATAGCGCCCGCCAACCTAAAACCTTGTTGCAAGTGGTAGACATCTTACCGTTTGTATTGGGAAAAGAGCTTGTCCGCCCGATCGAGATCGTAGAGCCTAAAAGTATATACAGGGATACATACTACGTGGAAGTCCGGCAGCGGGGCGTCTATCGCTGGCAAGAGGTGCACTTGAGGACGGCGGCGCCTTTAGGGTTGTTTTGGTGCCGTCGCAGCCGCCCGGTAAAAGCGGTGGCGGTGGTTTACCCGCAGGTTTTGCCGTTGAGCACTTGCCCTTTGATCGATCGCATCGGTCAAGAAGACAGTCCGCAATTGTACGATCGCCTGCGATCGCAAACCGCTACCGAAGGCCTCACCCGCAACCTGAGACCTTACCGTCACGGAGACCCCACCCGCCTGATTCACTGGCGCACCAGCGCCCGCTACGGAGAACTGCGGGTGAGAGAGTTAGAAGTTGCAGCAGGCGGCCAAGAAATTATTATTGCTCTCGACAGCGCTGCATTGTGGCAACCAGAGGAATTTGAACGAGCGGTGACAGTAGCAGCGTCTCTTTACTTCTATGCTAGCAAGCGCCTGTTAAACGTCAAACTTTGGACGGCCGGAACCGGACTTGTCTCGGGGAACCGGGTAGTTTTGGAAACCTTGGCGGCGGTTAATGCTGCCGAAGATGCGATCGATAGTCGATCGCAACTATCGATCATTTGGCTAACTCAAAACTCTGCAAGTTTAAGCACTCTTACCCAAGGTAGTCGTTGGGTACTCTGGCCGAGTTCCACTGCGGAAACAGGCGAAAAACTGTTAGTGAAACATGATTTACCTGGTTTAGAAATTCGCTCGGATAGACCTTTAGAACTTCAGTTACAAGATGCTTTAGAAAGAGCAATTAGTTATTAAGATTGAGTGGATAAGTTTTCCGCTATCATATCAAATCCGGTGACAGCAGAATTCTGCCAGTGCGAGCGTCCCCCCTCGCGACAGGAGATAATATCGTTTCCGGTATCATCTCAAATCGAGTAACAGCAGAATTCTGCCAGTGCGAGCGTCCCCGCTCGCGACAGGAGATAATATCGTTTCCGGTCAAATCCAGTAACAGCAGAATTCTGCCAGTGCG
>NZ_JAEQCE010000110.1:0-18898 GCF_020738665.1 Microcoleus sp. PH2017_08_TRC_O_A | reverse complement strand
AGAATTCTGCCAGTGCGAGCGTCCCCCCTCGCGACAGGAGATAATATCGTTTCCGGTCAAATCGAGTAACAGCAGAATTCTGCCAGTGCGAGCGTCCCCGCTCGCGACAGGAGATAATATCGTCTCCGGTGGCATCGGAATTATATATCAATACGGTTTACTTAACGCTTTTTTAGAAATTTTATCTGACGATTTTCTAGGCAATACAGGCATTTTTTGCAAGTCAGATTCTTCTTAAGTCAACCGTATTGAATTTATATATTTGAATCGTCAGAATTATGCCAGTGCGAGCGTCCCCGCTCGCGAGAGGAGATAACTTGCGAGCGGGGACGCTCGCACTGGTAAAATCATGATTCTGATGCCAGCGGAAACGAGATTACAAGCTTTTCCCAATTTAAATAACATATTTGGGGCGGACAATCTTAGCCCACCCCACAAGATTTTAATTGTAGAGAGATAGTTTAATTTAAATGGCGAGCCGATCGCACTCATTTACTGAAAAGAAAATCCTAATTTCTATCACTCTGTAGTTTCGGGGAGAGTTTCGACTACATACTCGGGTACATACTCAGCTACCTTTTCAGGTAGATTCTCTGGCAATTTTTCCGGCAATTTATAGGGCAAATTTTCCGGTGGATTTTCCAGTCTCACTCGCCGGATCGGCAGATTTGCGATCAGTGACATAGCCCGCTGGTCGCTTTCGAGACCGAACTCTGACTCAGTGGTATCAATTTCCACGTAGCGAGACACCACCTCTAGAATTTCTCGGCGCATAGACTCAACCATTTCGGGGCTGAGTTCTGACCGGTCGTGGGCTAGAACGAGTTTGAGGCGGCGTTTTACATCGTCGCGGCTGTTGTCAGGGATGCGCGGGAAAAGTCGTTCGAGAAGTGTGTATATCATGGTTGCGGCGGGTTTGTCAATGGTTGGGCATAGAAAAAGTCAGGCGATTTTAGATTTTAGATTTTAGATTGGGGAATGACTTATTCCCGTCTGGTTTGGAGTCGGGGGCAGCAGTTTGATGCTTTTTGCGAAATGGTTTTACTCCGGGAATTTTTCGGCTAGTTTTTGCGATGCAGTGGCTGCTATTAAAGGTCGATCGCCAATAGGGCAGCACATCACATAATTTTAGTATTGAAAAACTTGCGGAGGCGAGTGAAAAACGTTTCCCGACGGGGAGTGAGATCTAAAAAATCAACTTTTTCGCCTTCTAAACGGCGGGCAATATTGTCGAAGGCAGTTCCAGCTAAAGAGGTCGTTTCCGACAATACTAATGGTTCGCCTCGGTTGGTGGAAACGATGACCCGCTCGTCGTCGGGAACGACGCCTAACAGCGGAATGGCAAGGATTTCCCGCACGTCTTGCACCGACATCATATCATTTGCCAGCACCATTGCAGGCCTGATCCGGTTGACGATTAGCCTGATTTTCTTGACATTGTTGGCTTCCAGCAGGCCGATGACTCGATCGGCATCGCGGACAGCAGCGATTTCTGGAGTCGTGACAATGATACCTTCTTGCGCCGGGGCGATCGCATTTTGGAAACCCTGCTCAATTCCAGCCGGAGAGTCGATCAAAATATAGTCATATTTTGGTGCCAACATCCCCACAAGCTGCTTCATTTGGTCGGCGCTGATGGCATCCTTCATCCGAGTTTGGGCCGCCGGTAACAGCACCAAGCGCGGCTGCCGCTTATCTTTCACCAAAGCTTGCTCTAAGCGACACTCTCCGGCGAGAACTTCTAATGCCGTGTAAACAATGCGGTTTTCTAAGCCCAGCAGCAAGTCTAAATTTCTGAGGCCGAAATCGGCATCAATTACCGCAACGGTGCGCCCCCGCTTAGCTAAAGCCATGCCGAGATTGGCTGTGGAGGTAGTTTTTCCCACTCCGCCTTTCCCTGATGTAACAACAATAATGCGAGCCATAAGCGATTTTAGATTTATTGGTGGTAATTGCGAATTGGTAATTGCGAATTGGTAATTGCGAATTGGTAATTGCGAATTGGTAATTGCGAATTGGTAATTGCGAATTGGTAATTGCGAATTATTCTGATGTTTGTCGATTATTCGCCATTAGTATTTGGTAATTTAGCCAGCATCTTTTATTCCTTGAATCAACTCAACGCTCACAACTAATAAGTCTGATTGTTAGACAAATTTTAGAGGAAGTTTCATTGATATTTTCCATCGTCCTTTAATGACTGATTTAGCCAAGACAAAAATTATCAAATGCAGGTTGAAACAGCATTACCCATTACCCATTACCCATTACCAATTACCAATTACCAATTACCAATTACCCATTACCAATTACCCATTACCCATTACCAATTACCCATTACCCATTACCAATTACCCATTACCGCCCATTAACTGCGATTTGTCAAAATCAGAGGCTCTACCGATCCGAATCCCCTGAGGCGTCACATAGGCGACTTCCGGGAAAAACTGAGCGGGTGAGGCTTCTGGGCCTCTGGCAACGTACTTAGCAATCCTAATCACCATCGGTTCCATCTGCAAGGTCATAATCACGCTGTTGGTGTTGCCGCCGGCACCCGCGTGCACGACGCCCCGCAAACGGCCCCAAACCAGGATATCGCCTCCGGCGACGACTGAGCCACCGGGATTTACATCTCCCAAAAGTACGATCGTCCCTGGGTGACGAATTTCTACGCCCGATCGCACAGTCATCTGCAAATATAAAGGTTCCGCCAGCGATTGCGGTTTGTCGGCGGATTTACTCAGGGTAGAAACCGGAGGCTGCTGTTCTACAGAATAGCCTGCCGTAGCTGCGGCAACGGCCGTTTGGCGGCGGCTGGTGTGGACTCGTTTGAGTTGCAGTTCCGCTTCCAAGAGGGCATCGGCGATTTCTTGCAGTTGGCGGATATCCAAAAGTCGATCGCTGCCCATCAATTGTACTTCGGCATTCGGCTGCCAAAAACGTTCTCCAGCATTCAGCCTGACTTTTAACTGCTGGCAAAGTTCAGTCCAAGTCGATGCCGTACCACTTCCAGGTTCGTTGTTCGTTTCTGGGGGAAGTAGCAACAATAGCTGTCCATCTTCAGTCTTAAGTCGGACTTGCAGATCTAAGCTAACTTCGGGTGTTGATTGAGGGGTGGCAGCAGCGGCTGTTGAGGCATCGGGTGTCATGGGACTGTTCGATCTCGGGTAGGGACAGGTTAACATCAATATTAGCTTGAGTCGTCTTTTGCCTCAGCCTTTTAGGCGAAAACTCTGGTTTTTTTTATTTTTAACCGCAAGTAGGGCAATTCTATTTCATTTTTGAACAAGATTTTTTTGATTTACCGCAGAGGGCGCAGAGGACACAGAGAAAGAGAATCAAGAGCGGAATACAGTGGCTGTAAACTGCGTATTTTACTGCTATAAGTAGCACGTCTAACCACATTTGTCTAACTTAGGCAATTATTGCTTTACCAGAAAGCATTAGTTGAAAGCCTTTCCCTTTGAGGTAGAGATTAAAATCAAACGATTCATTACTCCTATCCTCTTCCTTCTTTTCACAACTATCAACTGTCAACTGAAAATTACTATGCAGCAAATAGAACGTTATCGCGGCAGTCTGATCGGTTTAGCAGTTGGCGACGCTTTGGGAACAACTTTAGAGTTTTGTCGCCCCGGAACCTTTGAGCCGATTAACGATATGATTGGCGGCGGCCCGTTTCGACTGCAACCGGGACAGTGGACGGATGATACATCAATGGCACTTTGTTTAGCCGAAAGTTTGATTGAAAAAAAAGGTTTCGATCCAGTCCATCAATTAGAAACTTATTTGAAGTGGCGGCGAGACGGACATTTGAGCAGTACGGGCAAGTGTTTTGATATTGGCAATACGGTGCAACAAGCACTTTGGCATTTTCAAGATACAAAAAAGCCTTACTGCGGTTCTACTGATTCTTGGGCTGCTGGAAATGGTTCGATTATGCGTTTGGCTCCCATACCTTTGTTTTATGCGAAAAATCCTTTAGAAGTCATAGACAAATCTGGAGAAAGTTCTCGCACTACTCACGGTGCTGCTACTTGCGTCGATGCTTGCCGCTATTTTGGTACTTTAATTGCGGGGGCTGTGAATGGAGTTAGTAAAGAAGTTTTGCTTTCGGAAAGATATTGTGCGATCGCCGAATATTGGGCCGCGCACCCGCTGGTGGCAGAAATTGATGAAATTGCGGCGGGTTCTTTTAAGCGGCGACAACCTCCTGAAATTAAGGGTACTGGTTACGTGGTTAAGTCTTTGGAGGCGGCACTTTGGGCGTTTTATAACAGTTCGTCTTTTGCCGAAGGGTGTTTGTTGGCTGTGAATTTGGGCGACGATGCGGATACAACTGGTGCGGTTTACGGACAGTTGGCGGGAGCTTTTTACGGTGAATCTGCTATACCACAAAAATGGCTCTCGCAATTGGCACATAGCTCTTTAATTGCATCTTTCGCCGAACAACTCTTGACTGTAGGACTTACGCACGGGTGACTATAAACCGAGTTTTTGTACAACAGTTCGCGATCGCAAGTGTCACAATACTTAAATATTTTCTTAGGTACGTAGTTGCGCTTCAGCGCTCAAGCACAACCACGTACCTTTTTGAATATGCCAGTTGCGTAATTTCGGTAGAAAAATGTTTTCTTACACCAGTTGAAATACCCGGTTTATCAGATTTTTTGTGCGTAACTCATATAGCCCTTCTCAGATAGATGAGGTATGACTTTCATGGGATTTTTTGGTGTGTAACTCGCTTAGTGTATAATCACCATAAGAGCGCTGAAGCGCAACTACGTACCTTTTTTGCGCGTAATCCCTAACTAAAATTAGGAGACGGCGCGATGCTCTCGCAACACGTAGCCAACTCCTCGAACCGTATGCAGCAGCCGTTTTGAGTTATTTGCTTCTAACTTAATCCGCAACGCCCGAATATACACTTCAATAATATTTGACTCGCCCATAAAATCGTAACCCCAGACTTTTTCTAAGATGCGATCGCGCGTAATGACTTGACGGGGATTCCGCAGCAAAAATTCCAACAAATCAAACTCTTTTGCCGTGAGTTCAATTAGTTGATTTCCTCGATAAACTTCACGGGTTAAACAATTTAAGATTAAGTCTTCAAATTCTAAGCTATCCGGGTCATTTGGTTGAGTTCGGCGCAGGCGTGCTTTCACCCTCGCGAGGAGCTCTTCCATACTGAAAGGCTTCGTTACATAATCATCAGCGCCAGCATTTAATCCCGTTACGCGATCGGGTACTTCATCCTTTGCTGTTAATATAATTATTGGTACTTGCACGCCAGTCGATCGCAATCTCAAACAAATATCCAATCCAGAGATACCCGGAAGCATCCAATCTAAAATCAACAAATCCGGTTCAGCCGTGCGGGCGAGGGTTAATCCATCCAATCCGTTGGGGGCGACAGTGACGTGATATCCTTCTAGAGTAAGTTCAGATTCGATGAACTTTGCCAGTTTCGGGTCATCTTCAACAAGGAGAATGCGATCGCTCATAGCTGCGGATTCCAAACAGGTAAGGTGATAGTAAAAATACTACCTTCTCCCGGTTTAGAGCGGATCGCGATACGTCCTTCCATACCTTCGATCAGGCTTTTGGCGATCGCCAATCCCAACCCAGTACCGTCTCTAGAGCGCGTCATAGACTCATCCACCCGGTAAAACCGCTCGAAAATCCGTTTTTGGTGTGGCAGAGAAATACCAATGCCGCGATCGCGCACATGAACCATCACCTGCTGTTCCCTCTTTTCTAAGACTAACTCAACAGGTTGTTCGGGAGCAGAATACTTAATAGCATTATCAACTAAATTAATTAAAACTTGTTGTAAACGATCCTGATCCGCACAGGCGACAACATCCTCATCATTTGACACCAAAATAACTTGCCGATTGCTAACCTTTGCACTCATTTCTGCCACCTCCGCCACCAGAGTATTCAGAATCACCGGATGCAAACGAAAGTGCAAATTGCCACTATCAGCCCGCGCCAAATCCAGCAAATCTTCTAACATCCGAATCGTGCGTTCAGTTTCACCAACCGCCGTTTCCAGTGCTTGCTGCTGATAGTCGCTTAAATTAGTGCTGCGCCGCAGCAAACTTTGTAAATAACCAACTACCACCGTCAGGGGAGTGCGTAATTCATGGGAAACATTACCCACAAATTGGCGCTGTTGCTCCCAGGAACCGGATAATCTAAACAACATTTCATTAAAGGTTTGTGCAAGTCCTAAAATCTCATCAGGAGCCTGATGCAGTTGGAGTTTTGCCGCCTGCAAATTATCAGCAGACAAAGTGCTAGCAACCTGACTCATCTCTTCCAGAGGGGCCAGAGCATGACGTATGCGACTGGCGATCGCCACGATCAACACTAAAATTACCACAACACTGACCATAATTAAACTCCGAATCCCATCATTTAACTCATGTTGCTCGTCCGTGATATCTTGAGAGAAATATACCGTACCCAACAACTGATTTTTAATCCTCAGAGTTGTGCTACAGATTACCAAATAGCGATCGGCAACCCGAACAAAAGTCGGCTCAGCAGGTACTTCCGTCAACGAAATCATCTTCGTAATCTTAGAAGATTGCATATCCATATCAGGTGAATTCACCAACAGCATCCCATCATTGCGCTTCACCCACACCATAATTCCCCCTGTCGAAGCTTGATGAACGCTGCGGCTTAAACCAATTTCTAGAGAACCCATTTCACTATAAAGTTCCACCTGTTCGGGAAACCGGATTCCAATATATTCCAGCGTTTTTTTATGAGCAACTACTAGATTTTGCGATCGTTGCCAGCCAGCCCAAAATGCCACACTGCTAAGTCCTAAAATCGATAGTACCAGCAATTCCAGAGTCAAGCGAAACTGAAGCGAAGAAGTAGAAAATCGCTTGCTCTTGAGATTGTCAATGGTTGCTCTTAATTGCCGAATACGCTTCATTGTTTAGTTAGGAGTAGCGAGGGATTAACGAAAAGTCATAAACCATATTTTTGACGAAAAGACACGTTTAGACCATAATATAAGCTAAAAAACCCGGTTGATTGGATATGAGTCCTAGGGTGCGTAGCCTGCGAAAAATCCTAACTAAAGATTGATAATCTCGCAGCGACGCACCTGACAAAAACCGGGTGCATCTGGTTTTTAAAGAGAGCGAACCATGACCGCATATAAGTTATTAACGCAGATGCACCCCAAACACCTCTGGTACTCATGCAATTTTATCTCTTAAAATTATCTGCATTTATCTGTGTTGCATCTGCCTTTCATCTGCGATCGCTCAATCGCTCAATCCCGAAATTTATCCCTTAAAAAATCTCCGCAGTACCTTTAATCTGATTAAATTCAAAGCGTCGAGCATAATCTGTTTCACCATAAAGATTAAAACTAATAGTTGGTTCATCTCCCAGCGCTTCCACATGATGAATCGCATCGGGCATCAAGCACAAAATGTCACCCGGTGCAAGCAAAATATCTCCCACTGTTTGAATTTTATCGGGAAACTTCGGAATTGGCGATCGCCTCCACAAAGTATTTTTCTCCTCTCCACCCAGTAGCGCCACCAGTCCCCAACTAGCATGATTGTGAATTGGAGAAACAGCACCCGGAGCCCAAGCCACCAACTGCACAGTCAGAGGAAAAAACGGTTCATCATAAAGAGTTTGTACCGCCCATCCCGTCTCCGAGTCAGGTTCGAGAAGAGCAATTTGCAGCCAGGAAGAACTATCTAACAACCTGCGAACCAGGGGACAAATTGCCTGGAGTCGTAAATAATCATCACTAATTTGGTCTAATACATCTTCCAAATCAGTTAAAAAGCGATAAAGTCGGTAGGGATGAGTCAAATCTTCAATTTGACTGGTATCCTCAGAAACACGGTATTGTCCATCATTAGTCACAAACAAGTTTTTTCCTGTCATCACTGCTCAACTCACTGTTAAATGACTGCACTACTAAAAAATAGTCATGGTTAATCTCCACTCTATAAGACCTTCCTGGCAACTAGATGATATTTTCCTAAATAAAAGATGAATTTTAGCTGAAGACGCGAATCAATTAATCTCAAACTTTAGACAAAAGCGCCAAAGTTGAGAAGCATCTTGAAATTATCTGCCTTAATCTGCCTTAATCTGCCTTAATCTGGGGTTGACCAATTAGCAACCACTCATGATTTTATCTAAAATCTATCCGATCTTCATCTTACGCTCATATTTCTCTAAATTAATGCTGTTAATCTCAAGTCACAGAGGCATAAGTTACTCTCGGTCTCAATTCAGATTCAGGATTGAAACTCCAAGAGTTTTCTATTCGCCTTCTTGTACATAAACCCTAGATTTTGGAGATTGAATATGCGTAAACCAGCATTATGGCTCAGCTTGTGTCTAAGTAGTTTGGTAGTTACAGTATCGCTGGTGACTGCAACGACACTCAATACCTCTGCTATAACTAATAGTGCGATCGCACAAACCAACCCCTGCGCTTCCAAAAACCCCTGCGCTTCCAAAAACCCCTGCGCTTCCAAAAACCCCTGCGCTTCCAAAAACCCCTGTGCATCAAAGCAAAAAAACGTAGGAGGCCCGCTAGCAAAAGAAGTGCAAGGAAAGCCCGTCGTAGTTGACGTTTATGCAGCCTGGTGTGCTGGCTGCAAAAACATTGCCCCTACGCTTTCCCAACTGAAACAGCAATATGTAGGAAAAGTGAATTTTGTGGTGCTAGATGTGACAGATAAATCAACCACTTCTCAAGCAGAAGCAAAAGCGAAACAGTTAGGACTCAGCCAATTTTTCGCAGCGAATAAGTCTCAAACGGGAAGTCTAACCATCATCGACCCTGCCACAGGAAATATTCTAGCACAGCATCGCAACAATCCCAACAAATCTGCCTATACAACCGTGCTCGATCAAGCGCTTGCTAAAAAATAGCTGCTTGCAGGTTATAGGTAAATCGATCGAACAGGATTTACGCATGATAAGAGTGCATAGGCGAGATCGAAAACCGGGTTTTTACGAAATTTATGCGTCTAAAACAGTCTAAAACATCAAATTAGCTAAAAAACTAGGTTTTTTTTATATGCTGTTACACAGTAATATTTGTTTTCGCCAATCTACTTACTTTTGCGTAAATCCTATTAAATATTCTAGGAGAAGCCATGACAGATATTCAAAAGTATGAACCCCAAGATAAAAGTACCAAAAATTTTAAATCTCCGAATAAATGGCTATTTTTGGGTGGATTGGCATTACTAGGGTTAGTGCTGGCACTGGCGTTCGCAGGCCCGTTTTCTCAGGCAATTGAACATCTGATTTCGGTAACTGAAAACAACTATCAGCAATGGTTCAGCCAGCAAGATACAGCTAACCCACTGGTATTGTTTCCCCTAGCCTTTATCGGTGGTTTAATCGCCAGCATTTCACCCTGTATTCTGGCAATGTTACCCGTTAACTTGAGTTATATTGGTACCCGAAATATCACTTCCAAGCGAGATGCTTTTCTTAAAGCCAGTTTGTTTGTGTTGGGAGTTGTGACAATTCTCAGCTTTTTTGGGCTGGCATCCTCATTTGCCGGGGCTGTCATGGTAGACTACCGGGGCTACATCAATATTGTTGTAGGAATTATCATTTTTATCATGGGTTTTAGCTTGCTAGGAATTGTGAAATTGCCTTTGCCGGGAATCAATATAAATGCTTCAAATTTGGGACCATATGGGGTAGGAGTGACTTTTGGTTTGGTGAGTTCTCCTTGCGCTAGTCCGGTTTTATTTGCTGTGCTGGCAGCGGGAGGGGCTACTGGTTCACAATTGCTAGGAACCTTGACTATGATCTGTTATGCTCTCGGATATACAAGCATCATCTTTCTTGCCAGTCTATTGACTGGTTTTGCCAAGCAAGCTAAGACTTTGATGCAGCATTCCGAGTCAATTCTGAGATTTGGTAGTGTCGCTCTAATTTTGACAGGTTTGTATTACATGATTGAGGGTGTTCGCTGGTTTTTTTAGCAACTTATGAGAATTTTATCTCCGATCCAGTTCTTCCTCATTTAGGACTCATTTTCTTGAGTGTTAATGTAAATAACCTCAAGTCTTGAAGATAACTAACTGTCAGCAGAGTTGCCAGAGAGTAAAAAAATCAAGCAAATATCAGGTCTGAAATTACTAACAATTCATCTGGAGATTAAACACATGAAAGTAAAATACATTACCACGATCGCCATTGCCACCATTTTAGGCTTGGCAACAGCTAATGTTAGCTACGCCAACTTCAAGGCTTCCACCAACTTAAACTCTACAACCGTTTCATCCAAGATTGCAGAAGCCAATCCTTGCGCTGGAAAAGCCAACCCTTGCGCTGGTAAAAATCCTTGTGCTGGTAAAGCCAATCCTTGTGCTGGTAAAGCCAATCCTTGTGCTGGTAAAAATCCTTGTGCTGGAAAAGCCAATCCTTGTGCTGGAAAAGCCAATCCTTGCGCTGGTAAAGCCAATCCTTGCGCTGGTAAAGCCAATCCTTGTGCTGGAAAAAGCAGCACAACAACTGTTCATCCTAAGTATTACACCGAGAAAGGTGTGGCTCTTGATGGTCAGGATGTTGTAGCCTATTTCACCCAAGGCAAATTAGTGATGGGAGTTAGCCAATTTAAACAGAATTGGGGCGGAACAACTTGGATATTTGCTAGTGCAGCCAACCGCGATATGTTTGCCAAAAATCCTGAAAAGTATGCTCCTCAATACGGTGGATATTGCGCTCAGGCTGCCAGTGAAGGCAATCTTGTTGCAACCCAGCCTGATGCCTGGAAAATTGTTAATGGGAAGCTTTATCTCAACTACGACAAGAAAGTACAGGCACAGTGGATGGGTGATATTCCCGGTCACATTGCTTTAGCAAACAAGAATTGGCCGACTATTCTGAATAACAAAGAACTGTTTCGTTAACTTCAAATAGGACTTAGGGCGGGCGGGACGCCCATCCCACAAGAAAATGTCTGGTGGCACAGGCATCTTGCCTGTGGCCCCTTCGGGCAAGGGCGGGCGGGACACCCCACAACAAATTTGACCTCTGGTGGCACAGGCATCTTGCCTGTTCCTAAGAGGGCGGGCGGGACGCGCACCCCACACCCGTTCATACATTTTCCTCAAAAAAAATATGACTTCATGGCTGAATTCTTTGGGCTGGCATCGTCGAGACAGTGCCCGCAGCAACCGGATACCGATCGCCACCCTCGTCATGTTAGGTTCAGTTATCCTAACCGGTGGAGTGGTTGCAGCTTGGTTTTCGGGTAACGGCACTCTCTATCATCTATTTGCCAAACTCCAATCGATGCAGAATCATCCTCCAATGTGGCTGGAAGTGCCAATGGTAATGGGGGAGTCTTTACTAACACCTACGATCGCTCTGCTGGCTATTGCTTGGCTGATTATGCGTGTTTCGCCCGTACCCCGAACCTGGTCGCGGGTTGCAGTCATCGGCATTTTGTTGGTGTTGGTGACTCGCTATCTGCTGTGGCGATCGCTCACAACTTTAAATGTATCCAATCCCTTAGATGGAGTGTTTAGCATTGGGTTGTTTCTCCTAGAACTTTTCCTCTTGCTGACCAATATCCTTCAGTTATTTTTGATGTTGCGCGTCAAGGATCGGCATTCAGAAGCGAATCGGTTGGCGATCGATATAGTTGAGGGTAGATTCACACCAGCAGTTGATGTTTTGATTCCCACTTACAACGAGCCTGCCTATATTCTCAAACGCACTGTTATTGGTTGTCAAGCCATCGACTATGCCAATAAAAAAATCTATCTCCTCGATGATACGCGCCGTGAAGAAATTCGGCAAATTGCAGAGGAATTAGGGTGTGAATACCGCACTAGAGCTAATAATCACCATGCAAAAGCCGGGAATTTGAATCATGCTTTGACTCATACTCAAGGAGATTTCATCGTTGTTTTTGATGCCGACTTTATCCCTACCAAAAACTTTCTGATTCGCACCGTTGGTTTCTTCCAAGATCCGAAAGTTGCCCTGGTTCAAACGCCTCAAAGTTATTACAATGCTGACCCGATCGCCCGTAACTTAGGTTTGGATAATGTTATTGCGCCGGAAGAAGAGGTTTTCTACCGCCAAATTGAACCGCTCAAAGATGGCGCCGGCAGTGTAGTTTGTTCTGGAACCTCCTTTGTTGTCAGGCGCAGCGCCTTAGAAGATGCCGGAGGATTTGTTACCGAATCCCTCAGTGAAGACTATTTCACAGGGATTAAACTTTCTGCTAAAGGCTATCGCTTAGTGTATCTCAACGAAAAACTCAGCGCTGGTTTAGCAGCAGAAAATATTTCTGCTTACGCCACTCAACGGCTGCGCTGGGCGCGCGGAACTTTACAAGCTTTTTTTATTGATTCCAATCCGCTGACTATCCCCGGATTAAACCTGATTCAGCGACTCGCGCATTTAGAAGGACTCCTGAATTGGTTTGGTAGCATTCCGCGTATCGGCTTTCTGTTGATGCCCTTAGCTTATTCCTTTTTGGGTGTGATTCCCATCCGAGCTACTGTTCAAGAAATGCTGTACTTTTTTCTGCCCTATTATTTGGTGCAGTTGACGGTTTTCTCCTGGTTGAATCATCGAGCGCGATCGGCATTACTCTCTGATATTTATTCACTGGTACTGGCATTCCCGCTGGTTTTGACCGTCTTTGGGGTGATGCTGTCTCCCTTCTCCAAAGGATTTAACGTCACAGCCAAAGGCACTGTGAGCGATCGCTTTTCCTTCAACTGGAAATTAGCGCTACCGTTGCTGCTATTATTTATTCCCAATGCCATCAGCCTGTGGCACGTTCTGGGAACCTGTTTGATTCAATTTCAGATGCACGCCTCAGAGCCGGAAATCATCCAGCAGCTCAAAGGGTTGGGGATTGGTTGGATTTGGAGCACCTACAACCTTTTAATTATCAGCATTACGCTGTTAATATTGTTAGATGCTCCTAAGTCCGATCGATACGAATGGTTTGATTTGCGTCGATTGGTACGGCTGGCGATCGACGGACAAATCTTTTGGGGCGTGACTACTTTTATTTCTGAAGTGGGAGTTCATCTAGAGATTACTCAAGCCGGATTCCCTGCGCTGATTCCAGGAGAAATGCTTTCAGTCAAGCTCAAAATTATGGAAGAAAATTTGAGGCTGCAAGGAGAGATAACTCGGGTAGATTTTAGCAATGAATTTCCCTCGGTACAGATTCGGTTTGATGAATTGGCTTTGCCGCAACATCGATGTCTGGTTGAGATGTTGTTTTGTCGTCCGAATCAATGGAAACGCTCTTGCGCTCCTGGCGAGTTAAAGTCTCTATTCCTGTTATTTGGGATTTTATTGAAGCCTCGGGTTTTGTTCGATCGCACTCGGGCGATCGATTTCGTCAAAATCTCAAAAATTTAGTTTGATCCAGTTTAAAAACAAAAAGGTGCTTTATGGAAATTAAAGATTTTCTGGCTTTGCTGCATCCTGTTTTAGCTGTAGCGATCGTTTTTCCGATGCTGGGTATTGTGCTGAATATGGCTTGGCAAACTATGCAGCGCCGCAAGCAAATTGCATCCGGCGATAAGAGCAAAATTCCCCCTGTAGTCGGCTCAGAACACGTCAAAGCAGGTAAAATTCTGTCTGGGTCTGTGGTAGGAGTGACGCTGTTGGGTCTAGCCTACGCTATTTTTGAGCATATTTTGAGCAAGGATGTTTGGAGCAAAAACTCGTTTCAGGTAATTTTCATTATTCTGATGTTTGTGGCTACGATCGCCTCTTTGGTCATGTTATATCGATCGACACCTGCTATGTGGCGGGGCGTATTTGCGACTCTGACGGGTGCTGGCTTGGTGATTCTTGGCGCTCAAGATGGCGTTTTTCGGCGCACCGATGAATGGTATTGGTCTCACTACTACATTGGCATAGCTGCTGCACTGCTGATGGTTTTCTCCCTGGCGATCGTTCAAGATATTTACAAAGATCGATCGAATCGCTGGCGCACGATCCATGTCATCTTGAACTCGATCGCTGTATTGCTCTTTTTGGGACAAGGAATGACCGGAACCAGGGATTTGTTGGAAATTCCCCTGAGTTGGCAGAAACCCTATATTTATAGCTGTGACTTCCCCAATAAGACTTGCCCCAAACCCTGAGTCACAGTGCCAGCAATAAAAACTCGTGCTACAGAATAATTAATTATTACGGCTAGGCTAGTACACCGAACAGGTGCGTCGCTGTCAGATCCGCCATGCAGGGATTCAAGAATGGCGGCGCACCCTACGGAGACTGTTGCATGATTTTCAACAAGTTAGATAAATACCTACTAAGTATCTTGACATTTTGGGGAATCTATGTTTATGCTTTTTTTACCATTAATATAAAAGAAATATTTGCAAATCTTAAGTTTTTATTAAAATTAAGTATTACAATAGTCGTAACTTTCAACTAAGTATTTATTCTCAATATCATGATAGCGGATCAATTTCCTTGGCTGACCGCAATTGTCATGCTACCCCTCGTAGCTGCCCTCGCCATCCCTTTTCTGCCCGATACAGACGGCAAAACTGTGCGTTGGTATGCCCTGGGCGTAGGCATTGCAGATTTTGTATTAATGTGCTGGGTGTTTTGGACGCACTACGATCCGAGCATCTCCACTTTCCAAATCGTCGAGAAATATTCCTGGATACCCTCTTTAGGCCTCAACTGGTCTGTTTCGGTTGACGGATTGTCGGTTCCGCTGGTGTTATTGGCGGGATTGGTGACGACACTATCTATTTTTGCTGCATGGGAAGTCGATCGCAAGCCGCGACTTTTCTACTTCCTAATGCTGGTGATGTACTCGGCACAAATCGGAGTATTTGTCGCCCAAGACATCATGCTGCTGTTCATTGTTTGGGAATTAGAACTAATTCCGGTGTACTTGCTAATCTCGATTTGGGGCGGACAAAACCGTCGCTACGCAGCCACCAAATTCTTGATTTACACCGCCGGCGCTTCTATCTTTATTCTCGTCGCTGCCTTAGCAATGGGATTCTACGGCGGAGGAAACGTTACCTTCGACATGGTAGAACTGGGCTTGAAGGACTATCCGCTAGGTTTAGAAATCCTACTTTATGCGGGATTGTTTATTGCCTTCGGCGTGAAACTCGCGATTTTCCCCTTTCACACATGGCTGCCTGATGCCCACGGTGAAGCATCTTCTCCTGTGTCGATGATTCTGGCCGGCGTGCTGCTGAAAATGGGCGGCTACGGACTGATTCGCTTGAATTTGGAACTTCTTCCGAAAGCACACGTTTACTTTGCACCGATTATGGCGGTGCTCGGCGTAGTTAACATTATCTACGGCGCGCTGAATTCCTTCGGCCAAACCAACATGAAGCGCCGACTTGCGAATTCGTCGATTTCTCACATGGGATTCGTGTTGTTGGGTATTGCTTCCTTCACGGATTTGGGAATCAACGGGGCGCTGCTGCAAATGATTTCCCACGGTTTGATCGCCTCAGTATTGTTTTTCCTGGCTGGCGTGACTTACGATCGCACCCATACCATGATCATGGACGAGATGGGCGAGATTGGAAAAGTGATGCCAAAAGTGTTTGCTTTGTTTACAGCAGGCGCGATGGCTTCTTTAGCACTCCCCGGGATGAGCGGTTTTGCTAGCGAATTATCAGTTTTTGTGGGCGTCGCAACTAGCGATATGTACGGTACTTCTTTCCGCGCAGTAATAGTGTTCCTGGCGGCAGTGGGACTGATTTTGACACCGATTTATTTGCTCTCGATGCTGCGACAGTTATTTTACAACTGTGGAACATTGGCAGCTTGCGATCTAGAAGATCTAGATTTGCGGAATCAGCGAAACAATCTGGATGAAGCGGTTTGTTTCGGTAATAGTTGCGTTTTGCCTGGTGATGCAAAGTTTATCGATGCTCAACCTCGCGAAGTGGCGATCGCATTTTGCTTCTTGATCCCGATTGTCGGCATTGGTTTTTATCCGAACATGGCGATGCAGGTTTACGACGCGAAGACTGTGGCTGTTAACGCCGAAGTCCGCCAATCTTACACCCTCATCGTTCAACAAAATCCTCAGATTTATGCGAAGGGATTTTTGGCACCCAAAATTGCACAGGCTCCAACAGTACCTGCTTTGGGCAAAATTACCGGATCTGAATCTGCATCGGTTTTGGGTATTGTCAAATAATTTTATCCAATTCTGTTTTTGCTGAAAATTGGGCGATCGCTTTTGTTAAAGGGCGATCGTTTTTTTGTTGCATAAGGCAGTTGACAGTTGACAGTTGACAGTTGACAGTTGACAGTTGACAGAATCGTAGGGTGCGTCGCCATCGAAAATTTATCGGGAAAAATCGACAATCTCATAGATCCGCACCACGCACCGGGAGCATCAAGCGCGATCGCACTATCATAAAAAATGCTTTTTTCAAAAATGAGATGCTCCCGACGCACCTGAGACTTCTTGCGCTCATTCACAAACTATTTTGATTTGAAATGAATCTGCGTCGATCTGTATTTATTTGATTGACATTTGCGGTTGACCTATCATATCATTTCATTTCAGGTCGATCGCCATAACAAAAACGGTTCGTAGTGCGGACTTAAGTCCGCAGCCGGAGAGCGGACTTAAGTCCGCACTACGAACCGATGAAGTTTATTATACGATTGACAAAAACTATGGCGGCAAAACAATTTTTTCCCTTGTTTTCTCAAATATCGTTTAAGGTGCATTGCCGTCAGATTGTCGATTGAATTTACCAGAAATAATTGGTTGAAAGCCGGAACACGAGTGAGGGAGAAATTTAAATCAGACTATTCATTACTCCAATCCTCTTCCTTCTAGGTAGATGTCGCTCTCAAACTGTCAACTGTCAACTGTCAACTGTCAACTGTTGAAGGATTTTTTAGGGCGACACACCTACAAATACTATTGCAGTATTTTGCATAATTGGTGTAATTTGCCGGATCTGATACTAGCGCCGAATTCCTAAAATAATCTGAGCTAAATTTTCCCTAGCATATCCCACCTCAAGCATCGATTTATCTTCCAGCCCCGAGGCAACTTTCGTCAGGATATTTAGCGGTTCTTCCGAACCTACAGTTTTCAGAAACAACACTTGCAGCCGATTTTTAACTAATTCTACAATTGAGCGACTGCGAGCCTCTTTACTTTCTTTTTGTTGAGCAACACTCCTACTAAGATTGTGAGTTTTTAACAGCCACATTCTTTCTATTCCTTGCATTTTGACGGTCTCCAAAACCTCCGCTTGAATCTGCTCGACTAATCTTTCACTTACATATTGCACGATTAAAGGCTTCAGCCTAAAAACAGTTTGCCCGCTCTCACTTATTTTTTCGATTAGAAAGCGACGGCCGAGAGAATCGAGATTTTTTACCAAATCAGAAAGAGACGAATTGACTAACATCTGCTCTCGCAAACTCGCTAGGGAAATCGGACTTTGAGCAATAGCCAGCCAGTAGGAAATCTCTTGTTCTGAATTTGACATTCGATCGAACTGCTGCGCGAGTAAATTGCTGATGTGTTCTTCAATAAATAACGCCGTCGCTTCCAAAAACTTGACAACATTTCCTTCAAAAAACTCGTTAATCGTTGTTGCCAAAATCTTGATTGCTAACAGATTGCCTCCGTACCGGGCTAACAAGATTTCCCATTCTCTATCTTGGGCGGACAAACCTTTTTCTTTGAAAATATCTCGGGCTATTTCCGAGGAAATAGCAGGCTTTAAAAACCGCACTTTTTCTCCAGCTAGCAAAGCCATTTCCGTAGGTTCTTCGGCACTAACTAGGACAAAACAGCTCTGGTGATTGACTTCACACAGCCGCACAATTAAATCTCGATATCCTTCACAGCCTTCGCGGTAATGTCCCGCTAGTTCTTCTGGTTTGAGCACTGCTTCAAAATCGTCTAAAATTATCAGACAGCGCTGCTGGCGCAGATACTCGACTAGGCGCGAAATTTTGCCGTTAAAGTCGATCGCCTGCGAGGGCTCCGCTAACGGCAGAGCGGACTTTTGTTGGTTAGCAAAAAGTTGAATTAAGCTAGTGAGGAAGTCGGATGCTGTTGGTGCCGATCGCAGCGATCGCCAAATCACAAAATCAAACTCATGCTGTACCTGTTTTGCCAACTGCACCGACAGAGTTGTTTTCCCACTACCAGCCAAACCCAGCAGCGCTACTACGCGACAATTATCGGATACAATCCACTGCTTTAAAGTAGTTAATTCTTCAGTCCGCCCGTAAAAAACTGCCACATCCGGTGCTTGGTCCCAATCTTCTTGTCGCCGTCCTATCGGCGTTTTGAATAGAGATCCTTTACCTTGACTAAAATCAATCGAGCCCTCCTCCGTGTGGTAAGAAAATAGCAACTGATGCCTCAATTCCGAGAGCTTTCCAGGGCCATTCCCCGCGATCTGAAACTTTTTGTAAACTTCGCCTAGTCTTTTGCGAACGGCGATATCGCTAATGCCAAGCTTGGTTGCGATGGTAGCCGTAGATTGACCGTCGAGAGCCATAAACACAGTCTCTAACTCGGCATCTGTGACACCGCGCTCTTTCGCGATCGTTTGCACAAAGTTTTGAGGAATCGGAGTAGTCAAGGTAGGAATCTCGCCTCTACTAAAAATCTATCTTCTATTATATTCTCTGAGTTCTCGCGGGCAAACAATTGAATGCGTCAATTTTCAGCTTGCTTGTCGGTCTTGGAGGGCCGTTTGAGATATTTATAGCTGGTAAAAGTATAGTCATCTATTACATGACATGGGAGGCTTCCAGTCCCTCCCCTTTCGCTTTCACTTCGAGCGGATTGACCCGCCTTGGCTGAACTACGCAGCTCTCTATCCCATTGCCAAAGGCATTTGGGATT
>NZ_JAEQCE010000109.1:0-34249 GCF_020738665.1 Microcoleus sp. PH2017_08_TRC_O_A | reverse complement strand
CGGAAAGAAAGGTTATCCGACTTTCAAGAAAAACAGTCGCTCAGTTGAGTATAAAGTCAGCGGCTGGAAACTCTCAGAAACTCGGAAGCAAATCACATTTACCGATAAAAAGGGAATTGGCAAGCTCAAACTAAAAGGAACGTGGGATCTTAATTTCTACCAAATCGATCAAATTAAGCGAGTTCGCTTAATACGTCGCGCTGACGGCTACTACGTTCAATTTGCAATCAGCGCTGACAACAATGTAGATACAACGCCAGCAGGTAAAACAGTTGGATTGGACGTGGGACTGAAAGAGTTTTATACAGACTCCGATGGTCATGTTGAACCGAATCCCAAGTTTTACAGAAAAAGCGAGAAACAGTTGAAGTTTCGACAACGCCGTGTTTCTCGCAAAAAGAAAGGCTCTGCCAACCGCAAGAAAGCAATTAATCGATTAGGGCGAGTACACCTCAAAATAAGTCGGCAACGTGAAGAACACGCCAAGAAACTGGCGCGTTGCGTAATCCAATCTAACGATTTGGTCGCCTATGAAAATTTGAGGATAAAGAATCTAGTAAAGAATCACTGTCTCGCTAAATCAATTAACGATGCTGGTTGGTATCAATTCAGAAAGTGGTTGGAGTATTTTGGCGTAAAGTTTGGCAGGGTAACTGTCGCAGTCAATCCTGCTTATACTTCGCAAAAATGTTCAAATTGCGGTGCAATCGTAAAAAAATCCCTATCCGTAAGAACCCACGCTTGTGAATGTGGGTTTGTTATGGATAGGGATTGGAACGCAGCGATTAATATTCTGAAATTAGCCTTGAGTACGGTAGGGCATACCGGAACTTGGGTCTTAAACCCGAACGCTTTGGGAGATTCGACCTCTACTTTGACGCTCAGAAATCCTGTCTGAGCAAGTTGAGTCTATGAACAAAGAATCCCCTCGCCTTTAGGCAGGGGAGTGTCAATATACCCAAGAAACCAAGAAAATCGCGCAGGTATTGGTTAGACGATTTTCACCAATGAATGCAACTGTAGGGAAACTCCAAACTCTTATGCAGTAAATCATTCCCAATTCTTTAATCCCCAATCGAAAATCGAAAATAGTATTAATTTCCCCAAACCTGCTGTTTGTGAGCTTCCTTGCAAATACCTAAAATGCGCCGATCGTTGTCGCTGACGGCCCAAATAGGGTAATACTGTTGCAGGTTTACGGAGTAGGGAGAGCGACTGCCGTCGTAAGTGTCCACTACTGTTAAATTTAACTGAGTTCGCTCCGCAGTGCCGTAAAAACAGTAAAAAGCAGACCGAGGCAGGTAAAAAGCGCCGACTACTTTACTCTGTCGCATTTCAAATACAAAATATTCTTTTTTAATTCGATCGGGCTGGCTCGACTGGCCGTAGAGGTATATACCCTCTGCTAAACCTGTGCTAGCGGTATCTGGCGCAGCATTTGGGAGGGATTGGGAGGTGAAAAGGCCGGATTTGATGTCCGATTGCTGTGCCTCGCCTAGGGGAAATTCGATGCTGAAGTTACCGGGCGAGAGAGCAAGGGCGATCGCCTCTAAAGTGCTTGTTAATACGATCGAATAAGTCAAAACCACTTGCTTGCCCCAAAGTTTCAAATACCTGCTGCGCCGCCCTTCTTGTACCTGTTTCAAAGAGATATTACAGAAACCGGGTATTTGGCTTAATCCTGAATATTAACTTGAATTTTCGATCGCCCGCCCGGTTCCTAAATTCAAGTGGGATGGGCGGGAGAGCCCGTGCAGAAAGGACGGGCTCTCCCGCCCATCCCACAACAATCATCGAGCGTGTAAGTTATTAAATTTTCATTCCTTAGTTTTGATAAATTGCGATCGCCCATCAAGTGCGATCGACATCTTAAATATAGCGCTTTTCAAATCTCTCTTCTGTACTCGTCAGCCTACCAATTACCCATTATACCATTTTTCTAAAGATCAGATAGAGATAAAGGACGACAAGACGTTGTAATTCTCTCGTTTCCCTTGTTTGCAAAAGTCTGTCATAACTTTAAAAAAATGGTATTACTATCTGTACCTCACTCAGATCGTGTCCAGTGCATGACCATCACAAAAAGGGTTCGTAGTGCGGACTTCAGTCCGCATCTAAAAAGCGGACTGAAGTCCGCACTACGAACTTTACTTATTTTGGTCAATTGGCCAGAAAGCGGACTGAAGTCCGCACTACGAACTTTACTTATTTTGGTCAATTGGCCAAAAAGCGGACTGAAGTCCGCACTACGAACTTTACTTATTTTGGTCGATCGACCGGACATGATATCACTTCAAAATTGCTTGGGATAAAAGTATCCTTCCCGGAGGCGCCTGCACAAAAAAAGAGTTGAGATTTGGAGAAAATCTCAACTCTTTTAGTGACTAACTAGCCAAATATTCTCGGACTTGAGACTGACGCCGCCGCAGGTGGGCGAGGGCTTGATGTTCTAGCTGTCGCACCCGTTCGCGGCTGAGATTGAGCCGTTCTCCGACTTTCGCCAGAGACATTTCGGTGCCGTCTTCCAAACCAAAGCGCAGAACAATCACATCTCGTTGCTGGGGGGTCAGTTCTGATATCAAGGTATTGAGGTCTTGCCGCAGCAATTCCGAAGTAATGTAGTTGTCTGGAGATGCTGTTTCGTCTTCTAAGAGTTCTTGCAGTTCCGTATCTTGGTTATCTCCTACGCGCAAGTCCAAAGAAACTGGATGTCTTGCCATCAGCAGGTATTCCCTAATTTGGGAAGGTTGCAGTTCCAGGGCGGTGGCAATTTCCGCAGGCGAGGGAGAACGGCCCAACTGCTGGGTGAGTTCCCGCTGCACTTTTTTGATTTTGTTGAGTTTTTCGGTGATGTGAATTGGCAATCGAATGGTGCGGGCGTGTTGGGCGATCGCGCGAGTGATTGCTTGGCGAATCCACCAGTAGGCATAGGTAGAAAATTTGTATCCCCGCATCGGGTCAAATTTTTCGACTCCCCGTTCTAAACCGAGGGTGCCTTCTTGAATTAAATCCAAGAATTCCATATTGCGTTTCTGGTATTTTTTGGCGATCGCAACTACTAGGCGCAAATTCGCTTCAATCATCTTTTGCTTGGCGCGCCGCCCTAACTGCAAGATCCGGTTCAGTTCGGCTTCGGTCAACTCCATTTGGGCAGCCCACTCTTCATTCGTCAGATCTCGCTGCCATTCTTTAGCAAGCGCTTGTTTTGCTTCGATTAATTTCATCATTTGCTGTACCTGCTTCCCGAAAACAATCTCTTCTTCTCGGGTTAGCAGGGGTACTCGACCGATCTCGTGCAGATAGGTACGAACCGTATCCGTTGAGGAGTATGGCCGGCTGCCCATGCGATCGGCTTTCACTGTTTTGGTTTTGGGGGTGGTAGTGGACATGGGTGAGTATTGCACTCCTTGTAACAACAGATAAAAAGTTGGTGATACCCTGTCCCACTTTTACAAGTGGGATAAAGACTGCGACAGGGGGGATGTTACCCCTCCTGTTTATCGGTGACGATCGGTAGAAGCTTGTTGTTTTGGATTACTTTTGTGCTTGATTGTCCAGTAATCCCCGTCGATTTTCCGTAGCTTGCTAGCTTTAACGGCTAGTTCTAGGCGAAGTGAATTTGAGTTTACTTTTCTCAATATTATTCCAAATTTTGAGGCTCGTAAAGGGTAAAAACCTCTGTCTTAAGGTCAAGATTCTACATTTTTCCTTAAGGTTTTCAATTCCCTGCTAGTTTTAAGTGCAACTCAACTTCACAATACTCATGCAAACAGACTCAAGCAAACACGCTCATGCAAACAGACTCATGCAATTCGAGGGCTTTATTTTGCTCTCTATTCCATCATCGCTTGAATTTTTCTCGCTGCCTAGATGCTGCGATGCGAGATAACCGAACTCGATCGCCGTATTCGCTGCGACTTACCGTTTAAAATATTTCTTGACATTTTTATTTAAATATGCTAATCAACTTTTGCTGTCAGTGAGTAAAGATATATTAAGAGCGGGATGTTTGGCTATTTGAGTTAAATTTTGCCGATCGACTGAACAATATTTAACCTTATCCAATTTTTATGAAGTTAGGGATGAGGGGTGACGGGTGTGAGGGCAAAAGCCCTTGCTTCATTCAGTTGACAGTTGACAGTTGACAGTTGACAGTTGACAGTTGACAGTTGACCGCTTGACAGTTGGTTGTTATTAGAATTTTTGCATAAATCTTCGATCGCCGGGCCGCAGATGCAAGGCAGATAAACACGGATAAACGCAGATTATTTTCAGATTGGACAGCTTGGGAAAGCAATCTTGTCTCATCTAAAATCCCAAATCCATTTTAGCAGATTCTGCCTCAGCAAACACTTGTTCATCCGGCATTTCTTGCCAGTCAATATCCCCAATTTCTTTGTAGAATTGCTCATCGTAGGGACGAGTCTGGACAACTACCGGCATCGGTACGGCGTGCCCCAAAACTAAAGCTTGCTGTTTGGAGTCGAGTTTGGCTAAAACCGATCGCAAACTCTGGCCTCCAGAAACGCCCGTAAAGATAGCATCGATGTCTTTATCGTCGTTTAGCAAAGCTGTGATCCGCGTGCCGACTTGCGACATCACCTCGCCGTCGATACCGGAGGGACGCTGGTCTACAATCAGCAGAGTTACGAAGTATTTTCGCATTTCGCGGGCGATCGTCCCGAAAATAGTCGATCGCACGATCGCCGGATCCAGAAAGCGGTGGGCTTCCTCAATGGTAATCACTAACGGTTGCGGGCGATCGCACGGATTTTTACTCATCAAAAACTTCTCAGCTTTCCGCACGTAAGCTCCGTGAATCCGGCGAGTAATCACATTTGCTGCTAACATATATGACAGCAAATCCGAGTGCGAACCAAACTCGATTACTACATTTTTCCCACTATCCAAACACTGCAAAACTTCAGTGACATAATTTTTGGGACAGCGTTTGCGAATGTATTTCAAATCATTTAAACGCTCTAATTTCCGCTGCAAAGCCATAATCGAAGATTTATTTCCCCGCTTTTCTTCGCAAAACATTTGAATATCTTCGTTGGTCATTTCCAGCAACTTATTGATCCAACCCTTACCCAACTCGTTTCGCAAAATGATCGCATTTTCGATACTAGCTTCCGACAAATTTAACTCCCGCTGGACTAGCGAGATATCTTCCACTTCAATTTCCTCGAAACTCAAAAACAACTCTTGAGCATCGCGGACTCCCCGGCGCTTTGTAGACTCTGGATCGAGAGTATAAATCTGAATCTTATCGGGAAACAACTGCCGCAAACCTTTAACAGTGCTAAATTGTTTTCCTTCGGAAACAGCTTCCCACCCGTACTCCGAGTGCATATCAAAAATTAGATTGACAGCAGCTTGCTTGCGAATAATGCCCGACAGCAGCAAGCGCGTCAAAAAAGATTTTCCCGTTCCCGACTTACCAAAAACTCCGTTGCTGCGTTCCACAAATCTGTCTAAGTCCAAGCACACAGCCACGTCCATGTCAATCGGTTTGCCGATCGCAAAATTGCGGCGATATGGATCATCTTCCCAGCCAAAAACCGCTCGAAAATCGGTTTCTTTGGCATCAAACACCTGGGAAAAGTGGCTGGGAATCGTTTTCACCGGCAGCAATTCCATATCGGCGCCACTTTGCGGCTCAAAAGAACCCAAATTTCCTAAAGCCAGCTTTTTATCGGGGACTCCGTTACCTGTGGGATTGAAGATGGCTTGAGATTTTTCTTTTTCCGCAGTCAGCATCAACATGGGCGCAAGCTCGATCGTACCGTAGGTGCTGCTACCTGCGAGGACTGCGAGGAGAAAATCGTCGTTGGGGTTGGGAGGATTGGATAAAATCCGACTGCTGGATGTTCCAAGAGACACATCGGTGAGCATACAGAAAAAGTGCGATCGTACCCCCCGCACTACTAAAAATTTCCCCACCCTCATATCTTCCACTGAAACGTCGGCGTGCAGTCGCACTTCTAATCCCTTGCTGAGGGAACCTTGAATAACAGAGCCTAACGGTTTGTCATTAATCATTAGTCAGTTGTCAGTTGTCAGTTGGCAGTTGTCAGTTGTTAGTTGTTAGTTGTTATTTGTTATTTGGGGAGCATCTCATTTTTGAAAAAAGCATTTTTCATTATAGTGCGAGCGTCCCCGCTCGCGAGCAGTATAATCGCGAGCAGTATAATCGCGAGCAGTATAATCGCGAGCAGTATAATCGCGAGCAGTATAATCGCGAGCAGTATAATCGCGAGCAGTATAATCGCGAGCGGGGACGCTCGCACTATATGCAAAACTGAGATGCTCCCGTTAGTTGTTAGTTGTCAGCTTCCCCGCTCGCGGGTCGTTGGGTTGTTAGTTGGCAGTTGTTAGTTGTGATTCGTCAGTTGTGATTCGTTTTTGTTTATTTGTTATTTCGTAATTATTAGCAACTAGCAACGGCCAACTGCTAACTGTCAACTGCCAACTGCCAACTGCCAACTGCCAACTGTCAACTACCATTCCGATTCTAATGGTAGTTCAAAGAAACTCGGATTCAGATCTACATCAGTCAAATCCGTTTCGCTCAAATAAGCATCAGTCAAAGATACCCCTTTTAAACTTGCGCCTTTAAGATTTGCACCTTTAAGGTTAGCACCTCTGAGATTAACTCGGAATAAATGAGCATCGCTCAAGTCTACTTCAGTTAAATCGGCTCCCTCCAAATTTACTCTCATCAAATCTGCTTTTCTGAGGTCAGCTTCGTTTAACTTCGCGCCGCTGAGGTCGGCTTTTGTCAAGTCTACACCTCTCAAGTCGGCGCCGCTCAAGTTAGCGAACAGCAAAGTAGCTCCGGTGAAATCTGTTTCCCTCAAGTCGGCATCGCTCAAATTAGCGCCGCTGAGGTCAGCCCTTGTTAAGTCTACACCCCGGAGGTCAGAAGAACTCAAGTTTACTTGATGCAAAATTGCGCCGCTTAAATCGGCTCCTCTCAAGTCTGTTCCTTCCAAGTTTGCACCTTTGAGATAAGCTTTTTTTAAACTAGCTTTACTGAGGTCTACATTTTTGAGATTGACCGAACTCAAGTTAGAACCGCTCAAATTAGCTCCGCTTAAATCTGACCCATTTAAGTCGGCTCCGGTTAAGTTCACCCCTTGCAGCGATACATTAGGAGCAATTAAATAAGCTCCGCCCAGACGGGGGTCAATGCCTTCTGAAAACAATGTTTGGTTGCTGTAAACAGCTTTTTCTAAAATGACGCCGCTGAGACTGGCTTCCCTCAAGTCCGCTGCGCTGAGGTTGGCTCCTGCTAAGTTTGCCCGATCGAGCTTTGCTCCAAATAAAATAGCTTTATATAAGTTTGTCCGCCGCAAATCGGCCCCTTTTAAATCGGCTCCGGTCAAATCTACCATAGCCAGATTTAAGCCCGGGAGCGAGGCATTGGGAGCTAGCAAAATTGCTCCCAATGCAGCGGGGTCAATATCGTCGGGAAACATTGTCCGGTTGTTGTAGACTGTCTTGTCTAAAATAACGCCAGTCATCTGAGAGCCTCGCAAATCTGCTCCACTGAGATTGGCTCTGGTTAAGTTGGCTTGCTGGAGATTGGCTCCAACTAAATTGGCCTTGATCAAACTTGCTTGTTTGAGGTTGGCTCCCGTGAGTTCTGCTCCCACGAGAGTAGCTTCTCGGAGGACAGCACCGGTCAAATCGGTTCTGGTGAGGTTGGCTAAATTCAGAAATGACTCAGCTAAATCCGCCCCGCTAAGATTGGCGCGGGTGAGATCTGCTTCGATCAGATCTGCATACCTGAGAATTGCGTCGCTCAGGTTGGTTTCTCGGAGGTCTGTTCCCCTGAGGTTCGCTCCCCGGAGTTCTGCACCGCCGAGGTTGGTGCCTTTAAGCGGTTGTCCCCTGAGGTCGAGCCGGTGCAAAAAGTCACCAACGTTCATTTCCATATCGATTCGCCCTTTCTAGTCTTGACCTTAGCTTGACATTCCGAGGGCAGAATCGGGAATAGCGGAAAAACTATAGATTTTTTGAGGTTGAAGTTTCGCACAGGCGGACGCGACTTGTTCCAGGGGCAAGCTTTCGCGATCGAGCTGGACTTGCAGGGTTTTGAGCGGATCTGCGCCGGAGGAAACCATGAATTCTAATGTTTGCAAGTCGGGTTCTGTGCTGATAGATTCAAGAATTTGCCCGATCGCCCTGACGTAAGGATGGTTTGGATCTTTGTACCAATCGGGGGCTGCGAGTCCGGCTTGGTCGAAGCCGAGGTGAACGATGAGGGAGCTTTCTCCGAACAGGGCTATTCCCACCGGCCGCGCTTCTTCTTGCAGTAGTAAATCGCGACTTGCTACCAAATGCCGCAGTTTCTCAAGGTGTTCGTACCGATTTTGAATGGCCGAATCTTCCTCTTTTCCTTCTTCCTTCTTCCTTCTTCCTTCTTCCTTCGTTTCGTACTGAATCGCTACTGTGACTAAATAAGTTTGCAGCAGCATATGACCTAGTTTTTCGGCTTTGGTTGCCAGATAGATCGAGTTGTAATCTGTGGCTTCAATGAGTAAGGGGACGCGATCGACTACTTCAATGCCGTAACCTTTCAAACCGGCAATTTTTCGCGGGTTGTTGGTAATCAACCGAATTTTTTCCACTCCCAAATCGTTAAGCATTTGTGCTCCAACGCCGTAGTTCCGCAAGTCGGCGGGAAAGCCCAAGCGTTCGTTAGCTTCTACGGTATCGTATCCGATATCTTGCAGCGAGTAAGCTTTGAGTTTATTGACCAGTCCAATCCCCCGACCTTCTTGGCGCAAGTAAACTATGATGCCGCAACCGGCATTTTCGATCATTTTCAGTGCTGCTTGCAGTTGCATCCGACAGTCGCAGCGCAGGGATCCCAAAGCATCTCCGGTCAGACATTCGGAATGCACCCGCACCATCACGGGTTTGTCTTTAAATTCTGCCGGGTCGCCCTTGACAATGGCAACGTGTTCTGAATTGTCTTGAGTGTCGCGGTAGGCGTAGATCGTAAACTCGCCGAATTCAGTCGGCAATTTGGCGACTGTTTCGCGGCGGACAAATCGATCGTGCTTGAGGCGGTAGCTAATTAAGTCAGCAATGCTGATGATTTTGAGGTTGTGGGTTTTGGCGTATTCGATCAATTCGGGCAACCTCGCCATCGAACCGTCGGGGTTTTGAATTTCGCAGATGACGCCGCTGGGATAGAGGCCGGCGAGTCTGGCGAGGTCAACGGAGGCCTCGGTGTGACCGGCGCGTTTGAGGACGCCACCGTCGATCGCCCGCAGCGGGAAAATATGACCGGGACGGCGCAAATCTTGAGGTTTGGTATCTGGGTGGATGGCTACTTGGATGGTGCGGGCGCGGTCTTCGGCGGAGATGCCGGTGCTGACGCCGTTGACTGCATCGATGCTGACGGTGAAGGCGGTTTGGTTGTTGTCGGTGTTTTTGCTGACCATGAGAGGCAGTTCTAGGCGATCGAGTCGATCGCCAGTCAATGCCAGACAAATCAAACCCCGGGCCTGTACTGCCATGAAATTGATATTGTCGGGGGTGGCGAATTGGGCGGCACAAATCACGTCGCCTTCGTTTTCGCGGTTTTCGTCATCGACTACTACCAGCATCCGACCTGCTTTCAGGTCTGCCAGGGCGCTGTCAATTGAGTCAAATTGAAAGGATTGAGTTGAGGTGTTGTTGTAGGGCACTGAGGAGTTCAAGCTATAAACAGTATTGTTATGGAAATAGAATCTATTATTGATTGTAGCCTGTTGTTTCCGGCTGGGTGATTCTCCGAGTCAGATGAGTTTAACACCATTTTCGAGCTTGCATACTAGAAATAATCCTTTTTGTCAATCAAAAATTGCCAGAGTATTTCATGAGTTCGATCGAGATTGCGAGGCTTTTAGGGAAAGAGAAGGAAAATTATGTTGACTCTAAATCAGAAATTTTCCGATATTAATGCGATCGTCAAAGCGCGGTTGAGTTGTTAATTTAGCAATTGTGGCGATGAAGAAAGCAGTGACAATCGATCGAATTTGTAATCAGGAAGGGTTTTGGGGCGATCGAGAGTGCCCGGATGTAGCGCTATTGTTAAAATATGGATCTGTCTGAGGGAGGTGGCGTAATGAATATTACTTTAAGTCCAGAGCAGATGCAATTGATCGAGGCGCAATTGGCGCAGGGGTCGTTTAGTTCGCCCTCAGAGGTAATCACCAAAGCCCTCCATACTCTGGCGCAAACCCAGAAGCATTATTCGCAGTGGGAGGAGGAACTGCGTCAGTCGATTGAGCAAGCGGAGGCGGAACTATCGCGGGGTGAGGGAATTCCCTTAGAGAATGTGCGAGAACAATTGCAGGAAAAGTTTTGCAAAGCACGAGAGTGTGTCAAAAACTGTGAAACTTAGTGAAATTTCCGAATATGCGACATATTTACCAAAATTTTGAGGCAATGTTTCCCGATGAAAATAGAGCGTTTATTGACAATTTCAAATATTTGGGTTGATCGAATCATCAAGTCTGGTCTTTTTACAAATACAAAAGCTGACCCTAACATCTGATAAAATCTTATTATCAAAACAATACTTTTCTACCAGATGACCGCAATATTGTTATGTTCTGGGAAAATAGTGATACCCATCATCTACCAGAAAAATGACTAATTCTAAGCTGTCGCGCCGCAAACTGCTACTTTTAGTTACTGGGGCTTCAGCTCTAGTCGCTTCTATTCCGGTTTACGCTCAAAAAAAGAAGCGACCTCGCGGCAATCGACGGTATTACGGAGATAAAGACTACTCAGATTACGACAACCGCTCTAGTCCAACTCCTACACCAGCCCCGACCCCAGCGCAGCCAGAAAAATACAGCCCGCCTCATCCTGCGTTAATACCTGCCGTTGGGGGAGGCGTTTTTAGTTTGTTTGGTGTCGTAGGTGCGTGGCTTTGGAAGATCAACCACAAAGCCTCTCAAAAATTGGCAACTTCTTCGCCTTCTACAAATCGTGGCAAGACGATCGATCCCATAGAGCAAGAACTCAATCAGATGAAACTTGAATCGGGTATGAACCGAGTCAAATCCGTGAGACGGGTGGCATCACCTCCCGAGGCTTCTGAATGGTATGTATTTCGCAGCGGTCAACCTGAAGGGCCATATACCAAATTGCAACTATTGGAGGTTCAGAAGATTACCGATCGCACCAAAGTGAGACTTGGGGAAGCTGAGTGGCAGCGCGCTGGTGAAATTCCAGAATTAGCAGCGTATCTGACTCAAAAATAATTGACTGCACAGCCCGTATTTTCCCCAATAAAAAGCCCTCAACTTTGTGAGGGCTTTGCGATGCCAAGACGGAGATTTGAACTCCGGACACGTGGATTTTCAGTCCACTGCTCTACCAACTGAGCTATCTCGGCTTGTTTTTTTACGCTTAACTACCTTAGCAGACACATACGGAATTTAGCAAGCACTTTTTCAAAATAATTTTTAGAGCGCCCGGAACCGCCCACCTGTAAGCTAAAAACTGCAAGCTAAAATCCAAAAATCGCAATGGCACAGGAACATCGGGACAGCCGGGGCAAGAGTATGCTGATCTTAGGCATAATTTGGCTGCTGGGGGCAATTAGCGATCGCCTCTGGTTTGCCTGCGATCGATCTGTACCCGCCTGGGATCAAGCAGAATACCTCACTAGCACGCTGAATTACTTACAGGCGTTGCAGCATCCTCAGTGGTTTTCCGGCGACTGGTGGACAAGTTTCTGGCTGCTTTCGACGAAGATTCCGCCCTTGGTGTACATCTTAACGGTGCCGTTTCTGCATATTTTTGGTACTGGGGGCGATCGGGCAACCCTCGTTCATTTATTATTTAGTGCTATTCTGCTCGCCTCAGTTTACAATTTGGGCACCAAATTATTTAATCGACAAGTCGGTTTGTGGGCTGCTGCAATTTGCGTTTTGTTACCGGGACTTTATCGCTTCCGCCTGCAATTTTTGCTAGATTTTCCCCTAACTGCTGCGATTACTTTTTGTTTCTATTGTCTGACAATGTGGAAGAAACAAGAAAATGCGGCAGCGGATTTTGCCGTATATATAACGGAGAGAAAAAATCAGGAAAATCGTAAAATATTTTACCTGAATCGATTATCTTTCTTCTGGGCGATCGCCTTTGGAATTTCTCTTGGCTTATCAATATTAGTTAAACACACTACAGTATTATTTTTGTTTACACCGATTCTGTGGTTAGCAGTTGGTGCAGTGCGACAAAAAGCTTGGGGAAGATTAGCTCAATTAGCTGGTGCTTTGTTGCTGTCTGCTGCCGTGTTTGGCCCGTGGGCAAAAACCAATTGGCTGTTAATTTTGACCGGGGGAAAACGGGCAACGTTCGATTCTGCGATCGCCGAAGGAGATCCGGGCCTGAATACGATCGGTGCTTGGATTTACTATATTCAGCACTTACCAGAACAGGTTTCCTGGCCTCTGTTACTGATTCCCTTAGTCGGATTTATACTCTATTATTGGCGAAATCGAGCCGATAGTCAGTCAATCTTGTACCTTGACTCCTGTCGGTGGCTGGGGGTATTTTGGATAGGAGCTTATTTAATTAATTCCCTAAATATCAACAAAGATGACCGATATGTGATACCTTATTTGCCAATATTAGCAATATTTTTAGCCTACTGTTTAACCCTGTGGCCGCAGCGTTGGGGAAAGCAAATTCGTTGGGGAACAATTGGCTTAGGAATCCTAGCGATGCTGTTCCATATCTGGCCGCTGGGCGGTGGTTTGGGAAACAACTCCGTTCAAGTTGTCAGTCCCGGCAATTCTAGCTATCCTTATTTAGGTAAACAGTGGCCGCACCAAGAAGTAATTGCCGAAATTATTGATACCGAACCTTATTTGCAATCGACTTTGGGCGTGTTGCCTTCCACACCGGAAATTAACCAGCACAATTTGAATTATTACGGTGCTTTGGCGAATTTTCAGGTTTACGGGCGACAGGTGGGAACCAATTTAAAAGAAGTGCCGCAAGATGTGCGATCGCTTTCTTGGTTTGTTACCAAAACTGGCCCGCAAGGTTCGATTCGGGAACGGATTAAAAAAGCTCAAAATGCAGCGGTGGCGGCGATTGAAACTGGTGGTAAGTTTAACTTGCAAAAAAGTTGGGTTTTGCCTGACAATACTAATTTGAATCTTTACCGCAAGCAGTTGCACCCGGTGGAAATACAGCCGTTGCCTGAAGCGCGATCGCAAGTACAATTAGAGCAGGTGACTGTTTTGGCAAAACCGGTTCCCGGTATAGCGTTGCCGGTGACTTATACTTGGTCTGGGCCTTGGCAGCAGTTGCAGTCTGGTTTAGTCTTGTTAACGTGGCAAAATCAGCAGTCTGGCGATGTTGCACCGGGACAGACTGTGAGGATTTTACACGATCGCGCGATCGGCCAGGCAACTTTGCATCCGGGAATGCTCGAAGCCGATAAATTTGCTGTGGGGTTTCGAGTAGTCGATCGCACGGCGATGCTAACTCCTGCTAATATTGCACCGGGAAGTTACAATCTGCAAGCGACTTATCTCAATCGCAAAACCGGGGAAACTTATCCAATCAATGTGCCGCAGGTAACGCTTAAAATCGACGCTCAGCCCGAGGTTATTGCTTCCCAGACTCGCACGGATAACGAAAACGATAAAAAATTGAAAATCGCCGAGCAAGTCCCAGCAAATGAAGATACGCCCGAGTTAGATTTGGTAACTCAATTGCGGGCGATGGCGGTTAATTTACCCAAAGGATTGCCCGGTTTAGAACCAGTATTCGAGCAGATTGGACGGATCAATCAGTACGATCCGATTCAAGATTATACCGTGCAAGCGGAACAAGCGTTAGCATATCGGCTGAAGCAGGAACCGAACAATCTAGAATTCGCCTATGCTTTGGCATTTTCTAGAGTATTGCAGCAAAATGTCGAAAGTGCGATCGGGGCTTTAGAAAAAGTCACCCAACTAGACTCTCAAAACCCCTATGCTTACGCTTATCTCGCCTTCGTCCAGATTTACGGCTGGCACCCAAAAGCCGCTGAAACAGCCTTAAAACCCGCACTCGCCCTTAACCCGAACCTACCGGAAATTAGAATTTTAAACGGTTTAGCCGCTTTAATGCAAGGCAATGTCATTCAAGCGTGGCAAGATTTGCAATTCTTGAAAAAATTGAAGATTTAAGCTGTTGCGGCATTTAAACTGTATGTCAATAAATAATCCAAGTCTTGTGGGATGGGCTTCTAGCCCGTCCCGAATATGCAATGTTTATTTGCGCGACAGCTTAGCAATCAAAACTAATACTCAATACCAGCTTGAGCCTTAATACCTTGTTCTCGAAATGGATGCTTAACCAAAGTCATTTCCGTCACCAAATCGGCGCGTTCAATTAATTCGGGTGGCGCGCCTCTGCCGGTGAGAATTACATGAGAGTCTTTGGGTTTTTGTTCTAAGGCTGCGAGCACTTGTTCGACTTGCAAATAACCCAGCTTTAATGCTATATTAACTTCATCTAACAGAACCAACCTAAACTCAGGATTGCAGATAAAAGTTACAGCTTTATCCCAGGCTTTTTGAGCTGTAGCAATATCTCGATCGCGATCCTGCGTATCCCAAGTAAAGCCTTCACCCATCGCATGAAATTCTAGCTGATTTTCCCAGAGTTCAAAAACAGCTTTCTCTGCCGGTTCCCAAGCTCCTTTGATAAATTGTACTATGGCGACGCGGTAGCCGTGACCGAGCGATCGCAAAACCATGCCTAAAGCAGCCGTAGTTTTGCCTTTACCGTTACCCGTATTCACAATTATCAAACCTTTATCTTCAGCAGCATTAGCAATTCGCTGCGCCTGAACTTCTTGTCGGCGCTGCATTTTTTGTTTGTGTTGTTCGGCTGTTAGGGAAGTTGTTACTTTAGTTTCCATTAGATTTTTTTAACGCAGATTGGAGACTCAGAAACCGGGTTTTTTAATACATACTTCGGTGCAACCCGCAGATTGGGAAAAAACCCGGTTTCTCGGATTCGGATTTAGCTATTATGTCCACAGCGATCGCAAGTTTAGCACGAAACCGGGCAAAATGTGTTCTCCAGAAAGTTCTGCGGGACATTCGATAATTTCTTTTTCTTGTCCTTCGCGGTAGATTTCAACTCTGCGCGTTTTACGGTTGATTAACCAGCCTAATTTTACTTGGTTTTCCATGTATTCTTGCATTTTGTCTTGAGCATCTTTTAGACTGTCTGTCGGCGACATTAACTCTAAAACAAAATCTGGGGCAATCGGAGGAAATTTTTGTTTTTCTTCGGGAGTGAGTGCATCCCATCTTTCTTGTTTAATCCAAGAAACATCGGGGGAACGATTGGCACCGCTGGGGAGTTTGAAGCAAGTTGAAGAATCGAAACAAACTCCTAGTTTAGTTCGTCTGTTCCAAATTCCAAAATCAATAGATATTTCAAAATTGTAATTTCCGGTTTCTCCTCCTGTGGGTGACATAACGGTTATTTCTCCTTGGGCGTTGCGTTCAAATTTGACCTCGGGGTTTTGGCGACACAGTTGATAAAATTGGTCGTCGTTGATTTGGGCCATCGCATTAAAGTTGATAGTAACTGCTAGCATGATATTTTAGAGGCTGCACTTGGACTATTGTAACCGCAGATAAAGGCCGAGCGATGCAGGTTGTGTAAATCGCAAACCGGAGAATGCTATTTTTGAACCCGGAAGATTTTGGAAGATACTGGTAGCATTCTATCACAAAGTTATAATGACGCGTTCATCTTGTTATGAAAACTTTTTTCCAGGAAAGATTTGCAGACATACCAATAATAAAATGCAATGTTGATTTCGCTCAACAACTTAGGAACCCCTTCTAATAAACTAGCTAAGATCTTTTCTTCTAACTTCAGCGCGTCCATGCCGATCGCAAAAAACAACAATCCCAACCCAGCCAACAATATTTTGTAGGGAGTAGACTGTAGTTCTCGCCGAAAAAACCATCCGTAGGAGAACACAAATATAGCATACAACAAACTAACTCCTAACTTAGGAATTCCCAAGGCGCTAATATATAGATGAATCCTGTAAATTTCATTGAGCAGAAATGCGCCTGTCAACAAAGCAGAGAACAGAATAAATCGAGTTTCCGTAGGGCGCAGTTGCATAGTTTTAGCCAATCCATAGCTAAAGCTACAAACAATAACTGGCACAGCACATAAGATTTGAAAGGTTCGAGTTAATAAAGCCACATTGGGATTGGGGGAGAAAAAAGGGTGAAAGAATAAATCGCTGACTTGCAAGCCTGAAAGTTGAGTCAGGACAACCAGAAATCCCACCACAAATAGAGATAAACAATTGAGTCGAAAAGCTGAGCGAAAAATAGTCATAAGCTAAGGACGACAAAAAACGGTTTACCGCAGAGGAATCAAAAAATACATTTCCACTATAGCTGCTGATTTGCTAAACTAAGAAGAGTCTTGTTAAACTGGGTGACACTGATGCTGTCCGTAAAAGAAGCAGAATCTATCGTTCTAAATTTGGCGCAATCCCTCGACAGTCAGCGGGATGTAGAAATTGTAGACTTGTTGGCAGCATCGGGGCGCATTTTGGCTGCACCCGTCACCGGTTCCCTCGATTTTCCTTATTGGGACAATTCGGCAATGGATGGCTATGCGGTGCGGTTTGCTGATGTGGAAAATTGCAGCGCCGAAAAACCTGCGGTACTCGAAGTAGTCGAGGAGATTCCAGCCGGATATCAGCCTCAAACTACCGTGCAATCGGGCCAAGCAGCCCGAATTTTTACGGGTGCGATGATGCCGGATGGTGCTGATACGGTGGTAATGCAGGAAGAAACGAGGCGTGAGGGCGATCGCATTTTTATCTTAGTTTCTCCTGAAAAGCCACAAGCATTTGTCAGGCACAAAGGCACTTTTTATCAAGCAGGAACAAATTTACTAACTCCGGGTACAGTTATCAACGCCCCAGAAATGGCAGTATTAGCAACTGCACAGTGCATTCAAGTTCCAGTTTATCGGCGTTTGCGGGTGGCTATTTTTTCTACGGGTGACGAATTGGTATCGCCAGACAAAACTTTGACTTACGGTAAACTGGTAGATTCAAATCAGTATGCTTTGACAGTGTTGTTGACTCAAATGAGATTTGAACCGATTCGATTGGGGATTATTCCTGATAGTAAAGATGCGCTAAAGGAGGCAATCGCTCAGGCTATTTCGACAGCAGATGTGGTGCTTTCTACGGGTGGCGTTTCGGTAGGAGATTACGATTATATCGAGCAAATATTGGCGGAGTTGCAAGGCAAAGTTCACATTAGTTCTGTGGCGATTAAGCCGGGTAAACCTTTGACTGTCGCTGCATTTAAACGAGATGAAGAAAAATCCGATTTGCCGATTGCGAGTTCGGATTGTCTCTATTTTGGTTTGCCGGGAAATCCAGTTTCGGCTTTAGTATGCTGTTGGCGGTTTGTTGTGCCTGCTTTGCGAAAGATGTCTGGGCTGGGCGCGGATGCTTGGGGCCCGGAGTTTGTGCGGGCTCGATGTGATGTTGAATTGCGATCGCCTGGCAAGCGCGAAACTTATGTTTGGGGTAAACTACATTTAGTTGCCGGATTCTGGGAATTTGAACCTGCAAGCGGCAGCCAAAATTCAGCAAATTTAATTAACCTCGCAAATACGACTGGTTTAGCAGTTTTGCCCGCATCGGAAACCTGGATTTTGCCTGGTGAATTTGTAGAAGTTTTAAAAGTTAGTTGACAGTTGACAGTTGACAGTTGTCAGTTGACAGTTGGCAGTTGGGGAGCATCTCATTACTATAATAAATGCAAAACAGAGATGCTCCCGTCAGTAGTCAGTAGTCAGTTGGCAGTTGGCAGTTATTAGTTATTTGTTATTGTTGAGAACCTACCAATTCCCAATTCCCAATTCCCAATTCCCAATTCCCAATTCCCCCTTCCCAATTCCCAATTCCCCATTCCCAATTCCCAATTCCCCATTCCCAATTAACAATGAAAATTCTAATTGTTGAAGACGATCCGATGATGCAACTGGGATTAGAGCAAGTTTTAGCCGATTCCCCAGAAATAGAAATAGTAGGACAAGCAGAAGATGGATATTTAGGCGTAGCCGCCGCACTGAAGCTGAAACCAGATATTATTGTAATGGATATCGGTTTGCCGCGACTGGACGGCATAGCAGCGACGCAGCAAATTAAAGCACAACTGCCGGAAGTTAGAGTGGTAATGTTAACTTCTCATACCGCTGAAACTGAAATTATTGCTGCCCTTTCAAGCGGTGCTGATGCTTATTGTATTAAAGGTGCTTCCGTAGACAGGCTGTTAGCAGCGATTGCAGCGGCAGCAGAGGGGGCTACTTACCTCGATCCTCAAATTGCTCGGACTGTCATCGATCACCTCAAACCGCCTACACCAGCCTCTACAACTACTTTTGGCCAATTGTCACAGCGGGAATTAGAGGTGTTAAAGTTAATGGTGGAAGGTAACAGCAATCCGGAGATAGCGGCGGCACTTTATTTGAGTCCAAATACTATTAAAACTCATGTTCGCGGTATTATGAATAAGTTGGCTGTGGACGATCGCGTGCAAGCAGCCGTTGTCGCACTGAGAAGTGGGTTGGTTTGACACTCCCCGACCTTAAGGTGCGGGGATTCTTGGCTCAACGAGACCACTTAACCTAGATACCTTGCAGTGTCTAGCAAGCGAGGTGGGACTCTCCCCAAGCGACTTCGGGTATGCCCTACCCTAGTTGGATTGCTCCAAGTTCTTTTTTAATTTGAAACGATATGTCTCAAAAAAACTGTTCGTCTAGCTCCTCTGAATCTTTTACCTACTGCGAGGTGGAGTCTAGAAAAATGCAGTAGAACCGCATAGATTCAATTTTCTCTTGTTCAGTGTGCCTCTCGGCGACTGGGTTTTTTAAGTGGTTGATTACCCTATCCACTATAATTAGTGTACCACATCTGTACACAAAATGGCAAAGAAAGAATTGTACATCAGAGTATCAGAGGCCCAGATGGATATGCTTGAGGAATACGCCAAACAGAATAGTCGAACCAAGTCCGATATTGTTGGCGAACTTATCAGAACACTCTCGAAAAGTCGTCCTAGAAGGACGAGGCTTTAAACCCAATTTTTCGGTAAAGAGGGAAGAAGGGAGAGGGGGAGAGGGGGAGATGGGGAGAAAGGGAGAGCTGACAGGTGTAGGTTTTCCCCTGGCAAAACCCAGCAAATTTAGACAGTGCAAAGGTTTTGGGCTTTTGCATCTTAAAATCTCAAACTCTTATGGGATAAGGCTTTTACCAAAAAACCTACACCCGTCAGAAGGGGGAGAGAGGGAGAGGGGGAGAATTACCCAATTAGCAATTACCAATTACCAATTAGCAATTACCAATTACCAATTACCAATTACCAATTACCAATTACCAATTACCAATTACCAATTACCAATTACCAATTACCAATTACCAATTACCAATTACCAATTACCAATTACCAGTCACTAATGACTAATGACTAATGACTAATGACTAATGATTAGCAATTTGAGTAATAGAATTTATGTCTGAGTGGATAGAAATCGGTACAATTGTAGCAGCTCAAGGTTTATACGGGGAAGTGCGAGTCTATCCCGATTCGGATTTCCCGGAAAGGTTTATTGAACCGGGGAGGCGGTGGCTTTTGCGCCCTAAGAAAAGTGAACCGGAACCGATCGAGTTTTTGGGCGGTCGCTACATTCCAGGCAAAGGGTTGTATGCTGTAGAGGTGGAGGGTGTAGAAGACCGCGATGGCGCTGAAGCGCTGCGGGGCTGTAAGTTGTTAATCGAAAAGGGCGATCGACCTTACCTCGAAGCTGGTGAGTTTTACGTCCAAGATTTGCTTGGTATGGAAGTTTTTAACCAGTTAACCGGGGAAATCCTAGGTAAGGTAAGCGATATTATCCCCGCAGGTAACGACCTTTTAGAGGTAGAAACTAATCTCACAGCGCCGGAAGTTGTCCCCCCAGGAGTAGCTAAGCCAAAACGCCCTGAAACTCCCACAGCAAATGCTGACCCCAGAAATACCCGCAAACCACGGAAAATCCGGGTTAAAGAACCTAAATCAACGAAAGTTTTGATTCCTTTTGTGCAAGAGATTGTGCCAATTGTTGACTTGGAGAAAGGCAGAATTGAAATTGTGCCTCCTGCTGGTTTATTGGAAGACATCTAGGCAAGACGGCGGTTTCAACCGCCCATTTTTCTAGACAAGAAAGGAAAGGATTTTTCAAGCAAAGCCGGATTGGGTATTAGTTATTGATGACAATTCCCAATTCCGAATTACTAATGACTGATGACTAATGACTAATGACCAATATTAATCATTTGCTTTATTGGCAAACCGCACTATCAAGTAACTGATGGAAAGCGCGAAAATGGCTGCTGCTAAACCAATCAAGTCGGCTGCTGTTTTTTTTTCTAGGTCAAGAATGATTATTTTTCGAGATACTGCTATCAAAGAAGTTACAATAACTAGCTCTACTTGAATTACGTGCTTTTTCAGATAAGCTGTAATATTTTCCAAGATTTCCAGGGCAATTAAAACATTTAAAAACAACCCGAATATGACAAACAACGTATCTTTTAATAAAAAACTCTCGTGGTCGTTAAACAATTCTTTTGCTAAATAAATCAGCAAATCGCAAACGCTGATTATAATTACCAAAATCATCGCCAGCGATAAAATTTTGGATATTATGACTTCTACATTTTCTGTAAAATGCAGAAATTGTTCATCACTGCCAAACTTAGAAATTTGCCTAAATAGTTTTTTCAGCATACCGATGATTTAGCGATCGTCGATCATTCTGTCATTCTTCGGTACACTTGGCAATCCCGAAACTCTGTGATTGCTTGTTTCCCTCGGAAAACCGGAGTCTGAGGAAGGTTATTTTTTCTGCCCGTTATATTTTACAGGCTTTCGGGTCAGCTCCGAAATCGATCGCACACAGTCCATTTCCCGATTCAGAAATTTTGCAAATAAAAAAACCTCAAACTCTAGCTTATCAAGAGTTTGAGGACTTTCAGACACGGTACGATCGCACAATCAACTACTTATTCTCAACAGATAAGGATTGTTGACTGCATTTTCGCCCTGTCGAACACACGACCAAGCTAAATTTTTAGCTTGGGTGGTTTAGTAGCGGCGAGAAGAGCGGTCGTTGTTGCCCCAGTTGCCGCTGTTGGAAGAACCGCGCTCTTCGCGGGGTTTTGCCTTGTTGACTTTGAGGTCGCGACCCATCCACTCAGCACCGTCAAGAGCCTCAATGGCTGCGGCTTCTTCTGCTTCAGTAGACATTTCTACGAAAGCGAAGCCCCGCATCCGACCTGTTTCGCGGTCAGCAGGCAATTGAACGCGCTTTACTGTGCCGTACTCTCCAAAAGTTTGGTTGAGGTGCTCCTGCGTTACTTCGTAGGATAAATTGCCGACATAGATTGACATTGAACATTCTCCAGAATCGAGGTTGTAGAGATTTAAATCCGGAGGAACGCCGATCGAACGAACTGTACTGCCGAAAATAAAGCCTTATAAAAATAGCATAGCACCTATAGGTGCAAACTGCAATTTTTCCGATCCGCTCGATCGACTAAAAATAAGGAATAAAGAATCAGGAATCAGGAATCAGGAACAAGGAATCAGGAAAAACCCCGAATAAAGCAGGAAAAACTAGAAAAAATAAATTTAATTTTCTTGATTCGCGAACTCTGCGGGAGAACGCAGCTTGTCGGGTGCTTCAACAGTTGACTGTTGACTGTTGACTGTTGACTGTTTGAGAGCGACCTCTACCTGGAAGTCCGAGGATTGGAGTAATGAATAGTCTGATTTTAATTTCTCCCTCAAAGACGGGCGGGCTTTCAACCAATTCTTTCTGGTAATAACTCAAAATTACTCGATAACCTTGCCCAAAAACAGGTACAAGCCCCGGACTTAAGTCGTGGAGATCCCAAAATTTGAGACCCTTCGACAAGCGAACGGCCAACGCCAAAGTTCCAACTCCCAGATTGCATCTGTGGAGTAAATCAAAAAATGGAAAATCGAAAAATAGAAAATCGACTGACAAAGGTCTTGATTGCTGTAGAGTACCCTGCTATTGTGCCTCAGCCATAGCTAAGAAACTGGGTTTATTGACAAAAAAACTAGAATTTTATTTGAGTCTGTGGCAAGAAACCAAGGTAAAGTTGGACGGCAACTCAAGAATTGACCGTGACGGTGGATTTTGCCCAATTAAACTCCCCAACTTCTGCGGCCACTTCTGCCCCAATCAGCACTAACTGCACCGCACAAGCTTTTAACTCGGGCTGTTTGGAATCTGGACAACTTGTAGCATGAGTCATGGCATTGGCTTCAGCACTTTCTGCCCACAGAGAACCCCAGTGCATCGGTACAAATAGCGTACCAGGGGCGATCGCCTTGGTGACTTTTGCTGGAAACTGAGCCTTACCGCGGCGCGATCGAACTTCTAGCAAATCACCCTCCTTAATCTGCAATTTAGCAGCATCGCGCGGGTGAATTTCCAAAAACGGATCTGGGTGCAATTTATTGATTTTCTCTGTTCTCCCAGTCCGAGTCATCGTGTGCCAATGTCCGTAAACTCTTCCTGTGGTTAACACAAACGGATAGTCGGGATCTGGTGGTTCTGCTAGTCCCCGGGAGTGATAGGCCGAAAATCTCGCCCGCCCGTCAGGAGTGTGAAAACGCCTGTCAGTATACAGCCGTTTAGCTTCAGTCGCTGGATGCACAGGCTGATTTTCGGGACATGGCCACTGTTGGGGGCCTTGAAGGCGCAAATATTCATGGCTGAGGCCTGTTACGTCGCAGGGACGATCGCGTGTCAACTGCACGTATTCTTTGTATATATCGGCGCTGCTGTCGAAAGCAAAGTGTTCGGCAAAACCCAACCGGCGGCCGACTTCTGCAAAAATCTTCCAGTCGTCGCGCGCTTCGCCGGATGGTTCATCGAAACCGGGACAAAGCGTCACGCGGCGTTCGGAATTCGTCATCACTCCGGTTTTTTCGCTCCACTGGGTTGCCGGCAGCAGGATGTGAGCGTAGGCTGAGGTTTCGGTGGGATAGTATGCTTCTTGATAAATCGTCAAGGGCGATCGCAACAAAGCAGCTTTTGTCCGTTCCAAATCCGGCATACTCACCACCGGATTGGTGGCGGCAATCCACAACAACTCAACATCGCCAGTTTCCAAACCGGTAATCATATCCCAAGCATTGCGGCCTGGATTCGGCGAAATGCTTCCCGGTGCGATTCCCCAAAACTCCTCGACTTGGGTTCTGTGTTCGTCATTTTTGACAAAGCGGTAGCCTGGAAGTAAGTGAGAAAGTCCTCCAGCTTCCCGGCCTCCCATCGCGTTTGGCTGGCCTGTGAGGGAAAACGGGCCAGATCCCGGTTTGCCGATTTGACCAGTCATCAAGTGCAAATTAATTAGCGATCGCACCTTTGCCGTACCTTCGGAGGACTGGTTAATTCCCATCGACCACAGAGACAAAACCCGTTGTGACTGTTCCCAATAGTTGGCAGCAGTTTCTAACTCGCTGACAGTAATGCCGCAGCGCGAGGCTACAAACTCCGGCGTATAGCTGCTGACAACTTCAGCAAAAGCTGAAAAATTTGCCGTGCATTCTTGAATAAACTCAGGATCTATTGCTTGCCTCCGCAACAGCAAATATGCAATTCCATTGAGCAAATCTATATCCGTACCCGGTTTAATTGCTAAGTGCAAATCTGCGGCTTCAGCAGTCGGAGTCCGCCTCGGATCTACCACAACCATCTTGACATCGGGATGCTTTTTGTGGTACTTTACTAATCGATTGAATACAATTGGATGGCATTCCGCTGTATTGCTGCCGATAATAAAAGCGCAATCTGTTAATTCTAAATCGTCGTAACAGCAAGGCGGCCCGTCCGAACCAAAACTTTGAACGTATCCCGAAACCGCTGAAGACATACACAAACGAGAATTCGCATCAAAATTATTAGTGCCCAGACAACCTTTCATGAGTTTCTGGGCAACATAATAATCTTCTGTAGCGAATTGACCTGAACCGTAAACGCACAAAGCATCTGGCCCACTGGTACTGCGAATTGCCTGGATGCGGTCAACAATGGCATTGAGAGCTTCGTCCCAGCTAGCGCGACGGAACGGCTGGTCGAGAGTCTCTCGCATCATCGGATAAAGTAGCCGATCGCTGCGAATGGACTCTGTTACCGTTGCTCCCTTGATACAAACCATGCCCTGACTCGATGGGTGATTGCGATCGCCCCGCACTTTCCAAGTTTGTTTTTTGTCGGGAACAACTTCTAGACCGCAACCTACACCGCAGTAAGGACAAAGAGTTTTTATAGTTTCCATCTGGTGATTTTAGATGCTAATTTTTGAAAGCTCATGGATAATTCGTAATTCGTCATTATAGTCGGAACTGATGACTCCGACCAATAATGTATCAATAATTACTAAATTACCCCGGAAATGCTTTACATAAGCGGAAAATACCCTGATTTCAAATTAACCGCTATCTTTAGTTAAACTCGCGATCGCACTCGGATAGGTTTGTAGTGAGGACTTTAGTCCGCCGAAAGAAGGACTAAAGTCCTCACTACAAACCTATTTTATAGTAGTCGATCGAGCCGAGGCGATCGGCTTCTCAATCGAAAATCTTCAACTATCCAATGCAAAAATGGTATAAGTCACCTATTTCGCGGTTTTAACTTCTAATAAGCCGCCGCCACCGCTGGTGGGGCTAAACGTTACTTGGAAATCAGCAGTTTTTTGAGCGCCTGCTGCGGCACCGGCAGGAGTTTGCAAAGTCGGCAGAGGAGTTTCTTTGAGGAAATCTTTAGCTGCTTTATTTGTGGGCTCGAACTGTACGATATCTCCGTTTTGTTTCACTTTGACTCGATAGGTCAAACTTTGGGTAAATGTCGGAGTTGTTTTCCAATTTTCGTCAATTCGTGCATACAACTGATTTCCGATCGCATCAAGTTCAGCTTTGTCCGAAATTCCTGAACCTGCACTGCTTGCTGCCTTGGTGGGTGAGGTTGCAGGACTGGCAATGGATGCAGGACTTGCAGCAGCACTCGGTGCAGGACTGGCAATGGATGCAGGACTTGCAGCAGCACTCGGTGCAGGACTGGCTGCAATCGGTGCAGGGCTGGCTGCGATCGGTGCAGGGCTGGCTGCGATCGGTGCAGGACTGGCTGCAATCGGTGCAGGGCTGGCTGCGATCGGTGCAGGGCTCGGGGGAGAACTCACAACGGCCGCAGGTGCAGGTGGCGCAGTTTCTGCTAGCTTGGCTTGCTTGAGTTGGCTGGAAACAGCAGATGTATTGACAGCAGCTAAAGTTGCCATTGTTACCAACCACGAGATTGCCAGGACGGCACCTTTAATTGGCGAGGCTTCTAGGGGTTGTGCAGCGTGAGGCACAAAGGATACCGGTGGCATGGGCTTGTCAGCAGTAGCCCCAGGCTTTTTGCTAGCGGGTAATGGCAGGACGACGGGTGCCATTTCTGAGTCCGTTGTGTCCTCTTCGTGGTGGGCGTAGCGAGAGAACAGGAATTCTAAAGCAAAGTTGCGGAGTTCGTAGTATTTCGGGTCTTCCATCATCCGCGTGCGGTTGCGGGGACGGCTGAAGGGAATGTGCATATCTTCGCCGATTGATGCAGCAGGGCCGTTGGTCATCATCACGATGCGATCGGCTAAAAACAAAGCTTCATCAATATCGTGAGTAATCATGACGATCGTAATTTTGTACTCGTGCCAGATTTTCAGCAATTCTTCCTGCAATTCTTCCCGAGTAATCGGATCTAGTGCTCCGAAGGGTTCGTCCAAAATCAGCAGTTTGGGACGAGTTGCCAGGGCTCGGGCGATCGCCACCCGCTGTTTCATACCGCCCGACAACTGGCCCGGTCTTTTGTTGCAAGCTTCTGTCAGCCCCACTAATTCCAGGTTATCTTTGACGATCTTGTCGTGTTCCTCTGCGGACTTATCCCCGTAAACAGTTTCAACACCGAGGTGGATGTTTTCTGTAGCAGTCAGCCACGGTAGCAGCGAGTAGTTTTGAAACACCACCATGCGATCGGGGCCCGGTTCAGTAATCCGCGCACCTTCGAGAGCAACTTCTCCGCTTGTCGGCCCGTTAAATCCCGCAATCATGTTCAGCAAAGTTGATTTGCCGCAGCCAGAGTGACCGATCAAACAAATAAATTCGCCTTCATTAATCGTCAGGTTCACACCGTCGAGAATCACGAAAGGTTTTTCTGGTTCTTTCAGGTTTGGGTAGACTTTTGATACATCTTTAATAGTCAAAAAGCCTGATTTCTTACTCTGAATCTTCGTTGCCGGGGGCGCTTTGATAGTTTGCATATTTTCAGGATTTGGTTGGGGGTTTGCGGAATTAGACATGAGAATTTAGGATTAAGGGTTAGTAAGAGAGGTAATTAGGAAGCGGGAAATGTGGAGTCTTGTTTCCTGATTCCTTACTCTTCACTCCCTCTTCCTATTTGGTGATTATGCTGGCTGTCTGATGGAACACTGACTGCCTATTTGTTCAATTAAGATTTCTTCAATGCGAAGGTCGCGCTTGATTTTGACGTTTTCAAGGTAGTCGATCGGGTCGTCTAGATTAAAGACAGTGCCGTCAAATAGTTCGATCGTCCGGCGAGCTCTAGCGATATCCGGCAAACCCAACTCGCGCACTGCTTGACCGAACACATCGGGCCGCAAAACTCGATCGACCACTTCCACCCAGTTTTTCGGGAACGGAATCAGTCCCCAGCGGGCCATCTGCGACATCACCCACACCATTTCTAGGCGGTCTGGACAATTGGTTTTGTCAACATAGAACTGGTTGAAATTGTAGAGCATTTCGGGTTGTGCCTCCGTACCGGAGTTGTACGGGTCGATGAACCCCGGACGGATGTCTTTTGGATCCGCACCGATGTATTGTTCTTGGCAAATCAATTCTAGGATTTCTTCGCGGTTGCGGCGGTCGTCGCAGTATTCGCAGGCTTCCAAAAGCGCTTTGACGAGGGCGACGTGGGTTTTAGGATATTTCTGAGCCCAATCTTCGCTAACGCCGAGAACTTTTTCGATGTGTCCGGGCAGAATATCCAGGGAACGGGCGATGGCAAAACCGGTACCGTCGTTGACTGCTTTGGAGTTCCAGGGATCGCCGGCGCAGTAGCCCTGGATGTTGCCTGCTTTTAAATTCGATACCATCTGCGGGGGAGGAAGCATGGTCAAGGCTACATCGCGATCGGGGTCAATCCCACCGGCAGCCAGCCAGTAGCGGAACAGCAGATTGTGCATGGAAGCGGAGTGTACCATGCCCAAGGTTTGTACCTTGTCGGGGGTCTTGGCGATCGCAGCTTTGAAATCCTTTAATGTCCGAATACCTTGGTCGTAAAGGTGTTTCCCGAAAATAATCGAGTTACCGTTGCGGGACAGGGTTAAGGCGCTGTTGATGGGAACCGGGGCTTCGCCGTCCAATCCCAACAGCATGGCGATCGGCATTCCTGCAACCATTTGCGCCGCGTCCAGCCGTCCTTGCGCGATACCTTTGGCAATTTCTTTCCAACTAGGTTCGCGCACGAGAGTGACTTCTTCTAAGCCGTGGGCTTTGAAGAATCCTTTCTCTTTGGCTACGACTAAGGGCGCGCAGTCGGTGAGGGGAATAAAGCCGATGTCGAGGTTGACTTTTTCCAGGCCGTTGCGGGCGATCGCCACGGATGGGGCTTGTTGTTTGGCCCGGCGCTGTTTCACCCGCTTTTGCTGGTTGAGGAAGTAAACCATTTCGTTTCGCAGCGCGTAGTAACTCGGATGGTTGACCACTTCCATGCGCTTGCGGGGCCGAGGAATGTCCACTTCCAGAATTTGTCCGATTTGCGCTTCCGGGCCGTTGGTGAGCATTACAATGCGATCGCTCAGCAACAAAGCTTCATCCACGTCGTGAGTTACCATCACGCTGGTGACTTTACTTTCTTCGCAAATGTTCATCAATTGGTCTTGCAAACCACCGCGAGTTAAAGCATCGAGAGCACCGAAGGGTTCGTCTAGCAGGAGCAATTTTGGGCGGATAGCGAGGGCGCGGGCGATCGCAACTCTTTGTTTCATCCCCCCAGAAATTTCGCTGGGGCGCTTGTTGGCGGCCTGTCCGAGTCCCACCAATTTAATGTGGTATTCGATTACCAACTCGCGATCTTCTTTAGAGTTACCGCTGTAAATTTCATCTACTGCTAGAGCAATATTTTCGCGCACCGTCAGCCAAGGTAGTAGCGAGTAATTTTGAAATACCACCATTCTATCCGGGCCTGGTTCGCGGACTTCGCGCCCTTCTAAAGTAATCCCGCCCTGACTTGCTGTGTCCAGTCCGGCGATGATATTTAACAGTGTAGATTTGCCACAACCGGAGTGTCCGATTAAGGTGATAAATTCTCCCTTTTTAATTTTAAGTTCGATATTTTTGAGAGCGATGTATTGCTCGCCATTTGGCAAGTTAAATACGCGGTCTACGTGGTCTACTTCAATAAGGATTGACATGATTATTTTCTGTTAGTTTGTACTTTAGTAGATGCTAATTATTAATTTGGCAATGGGGAATTGGGAATTGGGAAGAAGGCCAAACAGGTCATTGGCCAAACAGGTCATTGGGCATTGGGCATATATAATTATTCCCGCTTCCTAATAACTAATCACCAACTACTAATCACCCATTCCCCATTCCCCATTCCCCATTCCCCATTCCCCATTCCCCATTCCCCAATCTTATTTATTGTCTTCAGGAACAACTTTGGAAGCGACGAAACCAACGAGTCTGTCTAAAATCAAACCGACGATTCCTACATAAAGCACTGCCAGAATCACGGCGCTGAGTCGAGAACTGTTATAAGCGTCCCAGATGAAGAAGCCGATGCCGACACCGCCGACTAACATTTCCGCAGCTACGATCGCCAGCCAAGACAAACCGATACCAATTCTCAACCCTGTGAAGATGTAAGGAACCGAAGACGGTAGCAAGATTTTCCAGAAGTATTTTTGGTTGGGGAGGCGCAAGACTCGGGCGACGTTTCTGTAATCTTGAGGTATTTGTTGAACGCCTACTGTGGTATTAATCAGAATCGGCCAGATTGCTGTAATCAAGATTACGAAAAGTGCAGAAACTTCGTTAGCTTTCATCCCCAAGCCTTCAAAGGGATTGAACTGTTGAAATACTGCCAGGGCGATCGGTAGCCAAGCCAGGGGCGGGATTGTTCTAAATACTTGAAATAGCGGGTCTAAAGCATCGAACATTAAAGAGTTTGTACCGATTAATATTCCTAAACCAATGCCTAGAATTGCTGCTAGAGTAAAGCCGATCGCCACCCGCTGCAAGCTAGCAGCCAGTTGCCAGAATAAACCTTTGTCAGTACCACCGTTATCGAAGAACGGATTGATAATCAAATTCCAGCTTTCTTGGACGGCTTTAATCGGGCCGGGCAAGGTGGATGTGGGGTCGTGGCAGAGGATTTGCCAAACTACCAGCAGAACTGTAATCGCAACTAGCGGGCGGATGATTTTTTTGCGGTTTTTTTGAACCATATCCAGCACGAAATTTGCTGGATTTTTGCTCTTAGAAACAGAGAGATTGGTTGCCATTTGTCTGTTTGCAGTACAGTAGTGAATAATCGATTATTTGTAGATACTTTGAATTGAGAACCCTATCGGCTGTGGTGGGTTGAGTTGCGAAACTCAACGCCACTAAATTTTATGATTTGTCAACTGTCAACTGTCAACTGTCAACTGTCAACTGTCAACTGTTCACTAATTAGGCTTTCTTGATAGCCAGACTCTTCAGATATTCTTCTGGTTTTTCCGGATCAAACTTCACGCCGTCAAAAAATGTTTCGACACCGCGAGAAGTGGTAGCCGGAATTTGGGCAGCGGGAACGCCAAGTGCTGTCGCTGCTGCTTTCCAAATATCCTCGCGGTTAACTTTATCAACCGTGGCTTTGATGTCGGTAGTTGCCGGCATATAACCCCAGCGAATATTTTCTGCGATGAACCAAGCATCGTGACTCTTGTAGGGATAGGAAGCATTGTCAGCCCAGAATTTCATTGCTACTAAACTAGCTGCTTCAACGCGGCCAGTACCATAGTCAATTTGTCCTTTCATGCGACCTGCAATATCTGCAAGTGGTACTTTCAACCACTTATCTTGAGAGATGATTTGGCACATCTCATCTTTATTTTCTGGCTTATCGCACCACTGCTGAGCTTCCAGTACGGCCATTGTAATTGCTTTAGTAGCTTTAGGGTTTTTCTCAACCCAATCTGCTCTTAAAGTTAAGGCTTTTTCTGGGTGATCTTTCCAGAGTTCTCCCGTTACTAAGGCGGTGTATCCAACTTTTTGAGTAACTAGCTGGGCATTCCAAGGTTCGCCGACGCAAAATGCTTCCATGCTGCCGGATTTCATGTTAGCTACCATTTGAGGTGGCGGTACTGGAATAACAGAAACATCTGTATTCGGATCGATGCCACCGGCTGCTAACCAATAGCGCATCCACAAATCGTGGGTGCCGCCGGGAAAGGTAACAGCAATTTTTTGATTGGCGAGGGCTGCTTTGAGTGGTTTGCTGTCTGTACCTACTTTTAAATCTAGGTATTTTTTGCTTACGGAGATGGCTTGACCGTTGGTATTTAACCGGGCAACAATGTTCATCGGCACTGGTTGATTGCCTTTGGTAATTGTGCCTAAGGTCATCTGGTAAGGCATGGGGGAGAGGATGTGGGCTCCGTCAATGCCGCCTTTTTCAGAACCGAGTTCTAGGTTGTCGCGAGTAACTGGCCAAGATGCTTGTTTGAGGATTTGTACGTCTTTCATGCCGTACTTGGCAAATAACCCTTTTTCTTGGGCGATGATTAAGGGCGCTGAGTCGGTGAGGGCGATGAATCCGAGTTTGGCAGTGGTAACTTCGGGGGCGTCGGCGGGGTTGATGTTGACTGCTGGGGCTGCACTGGGTGAGGCAGCGCCCGGTGAGGCAGCGCCCGGTGAGGCAGCGCCCGGTGAGGCGCTGGTAGTGCTGGAACCGGAACTGCAACCGTGGGCGAGGAGGGTGCCTGCTGCTGTTGCTCCGGCGGTGATGATGAATTTTCTTCTAGAAAGGTTGCTCATTTGTCTTGAATTGTTGGTGTACTTTGAGATACTCGAAATGTGAGATGCCTGATGTGAGATTGGTTTACGACCTTCGCAATGACATAATTTCGATCGCACTGAGACAATATCATTCGCAATGACATAATTCTGTTCGCAATGACATAATTCTTTGGGTCTCTCGAATCTCACATTATGATATTAGGCGTCGATCGACACTTTGCCGATCGCCCGCGCGCTGCAAGCTAAGATGAACCCTGGTTCTAAGTCGGAGGCTGCGTCAGGCTGGCTGTCGTAGACTGTTTTACCTTCTAGGAGTTGCTGCTTGCAAGTGCCGCAGGTTCCCGATCGACAACTGCTGTCCAGTTCAAGCCCAGCCCTTTCGGCAACGTCGAGAATGAACTCATCTTCGCTGCAAGCAACTGTTTTGCCCGATCGAGCGAAAATGACAGTAGATGTCTGAGGTTTCGCCATCAGAACTGTTTCGTCTCTCTCAACCGTCAGTTGCAGTTGCCGGTTCAGGGAAGCGACATCCCCGAAAGCTGGATTGGGCACGGCCCCAAACTTATCAATTAACAGTTGATGCAGCACCGGTTTCAGGTCTTCGCAAGGAATGCTTTTTTGGACGCAAGTACCCAAATGAGCATCTTTGCCAACTGTTCCTCCCATGTAGATGTCTACACCTTCGAGGGTTTTGCCGTTCTTCCGAACTTTTGTACCCATCAAGCCGATGTCGGCTACCTGGGGTTGAGCGCAGGAATTGGGGCAACCAGTCCAGTGAATTCTGACCGGTTTGGGAACAGAGAGTTCGGCTTCCAGTTCCCGAATCATTGCCACGGATCGGGCTTTGGTTTCGATGAGGGCGAAGTTGCAAAACTTCGACCCGGTGCAGGAAACTAAGGCTCGCATCAGGGGTGCGGGGTCGATCGAGAAACGCTGTAACAACGGTTCTTTGACTAGGGATTCGAGCCGCGAGTCGGGAACATTGGGAACAATCACGTTTTCTTCGACGGTGAGCCTGAGTTCGCCACTGCCGTAAACCTCAGCGATTCTGGCCAAATCGTACAAATCCGCTGCTTGCAGCCGTCCGACGGGAACGTGCAACCCTACATAGTTGAGCCCTGATTGTTTTTGCGCGTAGATGCCGATGTGGTCGCGTTTGTCCCAGATGATTTCATCTTTGGGGGAGGCGGGGGACAAAGTGCGGCCTACTTCTTTTTCGACGGCTGCGCGGAATTGTTCGATGCCGAGTTCGTCAATCAGCCACATCAAGCGAGATTTTTGGCGGTTTGCTCTCGGGCCTCGATCGCGATATACCGTTAATATCGCTCTGCACAAATCTACAACGTCGCTGGGACTTGCCCAGACGTTGAGAGGAATTGCAGCTTCGCAGCGTTTGGCGGAGAAGAAGCCGCCGACTAAAACGTTAAAGCCGATGTTGCCGTCAGAGTAAGCGGGTACGAAGGCGATGTCGTTGATTTCGGCGTGGACTGAGTTATCGCGGCAACCTGCGATCGCAATATTAAACTTTCTCGGCAGATTGGAAAACTCTGGGTTTCCTTCGCCGCTGTTGGTAATCATGTCTTGGACTTGGTTCGCCAATTCCCAAGTATCTATCAGTTCGTCGGCATCCAAACCCGCGACTGGGGAACCCGTAATGTTACGTACATTGTCCATTCCAGACTGAATGCTGGTCATCCCCGCTTCCTTGAGGCGGCGGAAGATATCGGGCACATCTTCGATCCGAATTCCGCGCAGTTGCAGGTTTTGTCTGGTGGTAATGTCAGCGCTGCCGTCGGAGCCGTAGCGTTGCAATATGTCTCCTAACGTTCTAGTTTGATTGCTGGTAATGACGCCGTTGGGCAAACGCAGGCGCATCATAAATTTGCCCGGAGTTACTGGCCGAAAGAAGATGCCGAGCCATTTGAGGCGGTGCTCGCGGTCTGTTGCATCCATTGCTTCCCAGCCGATTTGGGCAAAGTGGTCTAGTTCGGCTTTGACCGCTAAGCCATCTTTTTCGGCTTTGAGTTTTTCAAATTTGTTTAGGCTCGCTTGGGGTTCTACTGTTTGGGTCATCGATTTACCCTCGCTGCTGGTTTATTCCCTGAGATATTGACTTGGAGCATAAAATGTGTTTCCTGCTAACCTTAATGAGCCTGTGGATTTAAAACTGTATATTTAGTTACTGGATCTAATTTCGTTTAAGCATGGTTGGTCTTTTGTATACTTGAGCTTTGCCAGGCGCTGTCTCGAATTCAGCCAAACTATATATGGTTATAGTTGTTACCGATGGCTCGATCGCTGTATTCCGATGCACCTTTGTTATGAACTAATGTAAAGCGCGCAACAGTAAATATTCGTAGCTATTTTTACAAAATCTTGAGTTTTATGAGCTTTTTGCATCACCGCAATGCGTTTTATACATTGGAAATGGGTAAAGACACCCACAGATCCCAAAAAGCTTTATAAATCTTTAGATTTTGGAGGGGAGTGGAGGCAATGGGTAGCTCTGACATAATATTGTGACGGCGATCGCAGACTTCAAACGTCGCTCGTCACAAAATAAGCTCCGTGGTTATCACACAGTTAGGCTCAAAACATCACGCTCTCTGCCATGCCAGCGTCACTCTGTTACCGATACGGGCAGTTTGACTGTAGCCGATCGCTACGGTTTGATGGCCGCTGTATTGGATGACTCTCTCGACGAGCAAGACAGACATTCGATCAACCGCCTGCTGCGCTCGGTGCTCAAGGGAAAAGTCAAAATTGTCAACGAGCTCTCGGCGATAGGTTAAGAGCAAGACTTAAGTGGCAAATAGTTTGCTAAACTTATCTACAGTTGATTGCTGAGAGTCAGTTCCATGTTTGCCGTCAAGCGAGCGCTCAAATTGAATAATCAAGAAGCGACCTTGATGGCAAAACACGCAGGCTTTCGGCGCGTGGTATTTAACATGGGTTTGAGCCTGAGAGTTCAAATGTACGGTGGAGGTGAGTTTTCCGACTCAAAGGTCATCAACGAAATCAAGAAAGTTCTCACTAAC
>NZ_JAEQCE010000108.1:18197-22829 GCF_020738665.1 Microcoleus sp. PH2017_08_TRC_O_A | reverse complement strand
CCCAAAATCCCTTTCTTGCCGTAAAAGAGCTGATGGATGGGTGAAAAAATCAACAATTCTACTCCTTGGGACACAGGGAGTCTGCCGGAAAAGATAAGTAATTATCTTGCTAGTTAGGACCACCTTCGGGTGAGTGAAACCTACGGAGGGAGGATAAGACCAGCTTAGAGATTGCTCGCGTCGAGGCTCTCCCGTTGAAAGAGGAAGCGCGCACTCTATTTGTTTACAATAATGAGTGTCGGGTATGTCACGTATCTATGATAACATTCAAATATCTACTGTTGGGACTGACTTACTTAGGTTTCGGCTGGGGATATTTGCCCTGGCTGCGGATGAACCGGGCGGCGATCGCAATTGTTGGGTCAGATGAGTGCCGTAGCTTTGGGGAGTAGGAGACCTCAAAACTGCTTGGCAGGCGATCGACACCTATCTGTAAACGATATCGCGCGAGGGATTCCCGCGCCCGTTAGCTAAAAGGCGATCGGCAATAGACAAGATTGCACTCATTTGCAAATTATCTTGAAAAATCATCTGCGTTTACCTGTGTTTATCTGCTTGACATCTGCGGTTCCTGTATAATTGAATGATTGATGCAAGAGGTCTAATATCTTAGGTTTTGAGATTATTCCTTCTTCCCTTCCCTCTCTTCCTTCGCGACAAGAGCGCTATCGTGGTTCGTTACAACAGCAAAACTAGCAATTTTCCAAGGTTCTATCTTAAAACTTTCCGATAGAGGCAACTTTTCAGACAAAATTGCAGGTCTTTCCAGCAAATCGACTGACTCTAAAATCTCCAATCCCAAATCGCCATCCAATGCTAACACAGCCTGTTTGCCCTCGGATTCGCAACACCGAAAAATCCAGACATTCGCATCATCTTCCGACTGTTTGAAAGCCATCAACACTAAATTTTCGGCGGACAAATCCAAGAACTTGCCAACGGGTGGCAGAGTCCGATCGCGATTTTCCGGCAACTGCGACAACACCTTTACTAACAGCGGCATATTCAACTCGCAGCCGCGCCGAACAGTGCCAGCATCTTGCCAATTTCCAGCGTGGGGATAGACGGCACAAGTAAATTGGGAAACTCCAACATCTGCTGCTTCATCCGGCCAAGTGGAACTTCTGAGCAAAGTCAGCCGAATTTGATTTGGTTGAATGTCGCAACCGTATTTACAATCGTTGAGCAAACTGACTCCAAAACCGTCATTGCTGATATCAGTCCAACGGAAAATCGGTACTTCCCATTTGGCTTTTTCTGCCGGTGTCTGCGGCTTGGTCGTGCGTGCGATCGCGCCGCCGGGAATTTCGCAAGTTGCAAAATCTGCTGCGACATTTAACCCGAAGGCTGTTTTGACTAAAACGTGAGTTTCTTGCCAATCTACGACTGTCTTGATTTTCAGCAGTGGCGAACCTGTTTCTACTATATAATCTTGGCGAAACTCGGATTTACCAATTTGCATAACTACGCGCAAACTCTGCCGTACTTCTCCCCGGTCTACCCAAGAAATCTGTTTGAGTATCGGGGCGGGTAATGGATGTTTTTGGTAATTCGGATCGATGTTCCAAGCATCCCAATATTGGCCGCTGTCTTGAAAGGCTTGCAGTTGATTGCCTCCGACTGCATTCAGGACTTCTCTATTGTTTGCTTTATCCCAAATGCTGGATAAATTACCAGTTTCTGCGTCTACTGTTGCCCGAATAAGCTCATTTTCTAAGACCGTTTCTGGGGCTGAAAAATGCGTTTCTTGACAAGGCGTGTTTTTTTGTGCTATACCGTATGTAAGTTTTGATAAATCTGTCTTTTTTTCGGTTGCTGAGCTTGCACGGGCATGATTTAGGGTTTGAGCGCCATGGCAAAGCCAAAAAACGCGGTAGCCGATCGCCGGAACACTCTGGGCCGAAAATAACAGTGTAGATTGGGATTGCGATGGGAGTCGATCGCCCTTAACAATCTGCGAAGTCAACCGCCCTCCCGATAAGTCGTAAATTTGCCAAGCTGCGTCGGGGGAATCGGGAAGAGTTACGGCGACAACTTCAGAGCGCGACCAATTGAGAGAATTGAAAACAAAAATCGGTTGAGCGTCCGACTGCGGAGGAGAAGGTAGAGAAATCTGAGCAGCGATCGCATCTAAGGATTGTAGCAGGATGTGGTGGCAAGAGCGATCGACCTCAGCAAAGGCTAGATTAGCATCAGTGTAGACCTGGGCGATCGCCGAACCGGGCAAAATATCGTGAAACTGGTTAAACAACACCTGTTTCCAAGCCAATTCTAACTCAACTTTCGGATAAACCGCACCAGTGCAGATTGTCGCGATCGAAGACAACAACTCCGCTTGATAGAGCAAATCTTCGCAGCGGCGATTTTGGCGTTTTTGGTCAGCGCGAGTCGTGTAACAACCCCGGTGGAATTCTAAGTAAAGTTCGTCTTTCCAAATCGGGAGATTGGGAGAGGGGGAGAGGGGAAGAGAGGGGGAATTTTTTAGTTGAGATTTCTCTTGGTGAATTTCGGTTGGGAAATCAAGGTATTTAGGTTCTGATTCCGAAAATTTACCGGAAAAATCACCTACTAAGCCGGACAAATTCTCGGTTGTTTTCCTAAGTTGCAAATTTTCCTCGTTTTCTACCGAATTCGTTTCACTTTCGGATGAACTTGTCGAATTTTCGAGTAATTTTCCCGATGCGACACCTGATAAAGTTTCGACAACTTCAGGAATTGGCAAACTTGCGGGAGTTTTTAGATTGGAGTTGAGGCTTTCGGGTAAATTTGCGGAATTTTCGACTAATTTTGGAGGTGCGACATCCGATAAAGTTTTCACAACCGTCTCAGCTTGCAAACTTGCGGGAGTTTCCTGAGTTGAAGTTGTACTTCCGGGTAAAGTTGCGGAATTTTCGACTAATTTGGGAGGTGCGACATCCGACAAAGTTTCGACAACTTCAGGAATTGGCAAACTTGCGGGAGTTTTTAGATTGGAGTTGAGGCTTTCGGGTAAATTTGCGGAATTTTCCGATGCGACACCTGATAAAGTTTCGACAACTTCAGGAATTGGCAAACTTGCGGGAGTTTTGAGATTGGAGTTAAGGCTTTCGGGTAAATTTGCGGAATTTTCGACTAATTTTGGAGGTGCGACATCCGATAAAGTTTTCACAACCGTCTCAGCTTGCAAACTTGCGGAATTTTCCTGACTTGAAGTTCGACTTCCGGGTAAAGTTGCGGAATTTTCGAGTAAATTTGGAGGTGCGACATCCGACAAAGTTTCGACGAATTCAGCAATTGGCAAACTTGTGGGAGTTTCCCGAGTTGAAGTTCGACTTGCGGATGAAGTTGTCGAATTTTCGAGCAAGTTTCCCGATGCGACATCCGACAAAGTTTCGACGACTTCAGCAATTGGTAAACTTGCGGGAGTTTCCTGAGTTGAAGTTCTACTTTCGGATGAAATTGTAGAATTTTCTAGCAAGTTTCCCGATGCGACATCCGACAAAGTTTCGACGACTTCAGCAATTGGTAAATTTTCCCGACTTGGCGACTGCGAAACATCAGATTGAGAATCAACCTCTGCAACTTCCGGCAAAAACTGACTCTCAATCAAAGACAAATAATCAACAGCCTTCGCAAACTCCAACCTTGGGAAAAAAGGCGACAACTTCCAGCGTTTCGCCACCTCTAGCATATCGCGAGTCGGGCCGCCGCCGTGGTCGCCAACTCCCGGCAACCAAAGAGCATCTTGCAAACCAGTTTTAATTTGCCAATCAAAAGCATGAGTTGCCATTTTTACAGATTCTACACTTTCGCCGATCGCGCCAGACATCATGCTAAATATTTTAGTACCATCCAACCCTTCCCACCAAAAAGCACCGTGGGGAAATTCCGTCGAATCATTCCAGCGCAACTTCTGCGTCACAAAATAGTCAACTCCACCTTGCCGCAAAATCTGAGGTAATTGCCATCCAAAGCCAAAAGTATCCGGTAGCCAAGCCACCCGCATCAACTCCCCAAACTTTTCTTTGGCATAACGCTGTCCGTAAAACACTTGCCGCACCATTGACTCAGCCGAAATCAAGTTTAAATCCGGTTCAACCCACATCCCACCGACAACTTCCCAACGTCCGACGGCCACCTGTTTTTGAATTGCAGTAAATAAGTCAGGGCGGTGCTCTTCCATCCAAGCATAAAGCGCTGGAGTTGAATGACAGAAAATCAAATCGGGAAACTCAGATTGCAATTTCAATACCGACTCAAAAGTTCGTTCCGCCGCTTCCCAAGTTTCCGGGACAGGCCACAGCCAAGCTAAGTCTAAATGAGCGTGACCAACCAAATAGATTTTACCTATATATATAGATGTATGGCAAGTTTCAAGTGAGTCAGTTCTGGATTGGGAATTGGGAATTGATAATGGGGAATTTGTAATTTGTAATTGGGAATTGGCTGGCGAGTGTATGACTTGATTGAGAAAAGCTATATCGCCAGTTTCACCTATATATATAGATGTGGAGTTCTGATTTTCTGAAACCTGAGAAAGTATCTGCCTACATCCTCCCTCTGCGCCCTCTGCGCCCTCTGCGGTTAAATCATCTAACTCTCCAGAAAAAGAAGGAATATCGGCAGTTTCACCTATATATATAGATGTGGAGT